>JBEKJJ010000034.1:0-60504 GCA_050011295.1 Bryobacteraceae bacterium | reverse complement strand
AGACATCACACAGGGACATGCGCCGAGCATCGATCCCGCCACAGACGCCGCTCTCAAACCCATTTTCACTGCCTTCTCCGCGTGGGTTGTCGACGTACTCGGGGAACTCGGAACCAATGCCCCCGCCCAATGGGATGCTTCGGCGATCGATTACTCACTATCGTTCCCGGCCACGCTTCCCGATGGCCGGAGTGTCACGCTGTCGGCGGAACCGGACCGGTCGATGAATCTCGACTGGTATTCGTTCGACGTGGCGAACGCGAGTGCCGCGGGAACCGCTGCTCAGCTGGTCACAACCAGTCTGATTCCCGGTAACGTCCGTTTCCGCGGAATGCCCAACAGCCGTTTCTGGGACTTCGAATCAAACAAAACGGAGTTCGGAAATGTCGTCGCCGATGTGCCGGATGCCGGGCGGCTATTGTTTCTGGACTTCATGTTGATCCACGGCGTTGGTTGGTTTATTGTTCCACTCGATGTGCCGGTGGGATCGTTATGCCAGGTTGCATCCCTCACACTGCACGATGTTTTCGACGGAGCTACTGCGATTCCCTGGGCAGACGCGGCTTTGGGACCCGCTGGTGCGCGCTCGACGTTGTTCTCTCTCACGGACCAAACCACCGGTGGCATAGCGGGAGCCCTGTTCACCGCGCCGGCGAGTGGCGCGGCGTATCAGACCTCTCAGCCGGTGGAAGATGTGCGTCTTTTCCGTGACGACGCGGCCGAAGTGGTATGGGCAGTGGAAGAAACGGCACCGGACGCATCAGGCTACCCCACTCCTGGTTACGAGCGTGGACAAGCCCCGCAACCCCTTCCCAGCTTGCCGATTCTGCGTTACCAGTTGCAAACACCCGTGCCCCCCGCCTGGTTTCCGTTTCTGCCGGTCGAGTCCGGTGGATCGCTGGTGGACTTCGTTGCCGCGACGATCGCAGGAGGATCGAGCGAGCCTTGGGGCAGGATCATTCCTAATTTGTCAGCAGCGGGTGCGTCGGGGATTCCGGAGCAGGCCGTTCCGCGCACAGGACTGCGAGTGCATACCTCTGGATTGCCAGACGGAGGCTACTGGGCTCCCGTGGCCCGGCGAGCGGCCTGGTCTATGACCAGGTGTTACCCGGTGCATCGTAAAATCTTTTGATGGTATTCACCAAGCGATTACGCGAGAGAGTTCGCCGCGGAGAAATCACTTGCAGCGTCCGAATATGGATGCGTCCGCATGTCAAGGTGGGCGCCCGGTACCGCATGGATGAAGGTGCGATCGAAGTGGATTCGATCAAGCCGATCGGTTTTCCGGATATCACTCCGGAGCTCGCTCGGGAATCGGGTTTCCTGGGTGTCATCGATCTGCTCAAGGTTGCGAAACACGGTAAAGGTGAAAATATCTATCTGATTCGGTTCCACTACGTGCGTCCACGCACTAAGCAGCCAAGTGAACGGAAGGCGCGCCTCAAGGAAGTTTAGCCTACGCCGGGTTGCAGTATGTATTACAATGCCAATCGAGTTCGCCATGTTGCCCGTTCTCGCGCTACTGACTTTTTTGTCGCAAGCCAATCCGGCGGCCGTGGCTCCGCCGGGAATCGATCTCGCGCGAGCTAAACGCGTCTTCGATACGAGTTGCGCCGGCTGCCACGGTCCGGAAGGCCGCGGCGGCAAAGGACCCAGCCTGGCTGTTCCGAAACTGCGGCATGCCCGAACTGATGAAGAACTCGGACAAATTATATTGTTCGGTCTTCCCGGTACCGAAATGCCGCCATCCTGGCACCTCGGAGTGGAAGGCGTGACGCTGGCCGCCGCCTACGTTCGAATGCTCGGCGCTAACGCCACGCCTCCCCAAGTTGCCGGTGACGTCGGCAAAGGCCAGCAACTCTTCCGCGGCAAGGGCGCGTGCGCGGGTTGCCACACCATCGGCGCGGAAGGCCGCGCCTATGGCCCGGACCTTTCCGATATCGGCGCCCGGCGCAGCGCGGCCGGTCTTCGGGAAGCGCTGATCCAGCCCAATGCCGCAGCTGGTGACGGCTTTGTGCCGGTCCGCGCTGTTACTCGCCAGGGAGAGAAGGTAAGCGGGATTCGCCTCAACGAGGACAATTTCACTATCCAGATACTGGATGCCTCTGGGCGCTTCCACTCTTTCCGCAAGTCGGTGCTTTCCGAACTCCAAGAAAGCCCTACTGAATCGGCGATGCCCAGTTATCAGAAGATTTTTTCCGAAGGTGAACTGCAGGATCTAGTGGCTTACCTATCTTCGTTGCGCGGTGAGCCATGAGATTCTTGCTGACCGCCGCCTGCGTGACTGTCGTTGTTGCCGCGCAGGTGCCCTACACGCGCATCGTGAACGCCGACAAAGAACCTCAGAACTGGCTCACTTATTCGCGAACTTATAACGGCCAGCGCTACTCTCCTCTGGCGCAAATCACCCCCGCCAACGTCGCCCATCTGAAGCCGCTATGGACTTATCAGATCGAGCAGATGGATCATTTTGAAACTACGCCGATCGCCGTCGACGGAATTTTGTATCTGACTGAGCCGCCGGACGCGGTTTCCGCGGTGGATGCCCGTAGCGGCCGACGTCTGTGGCGCTATGTTCGTCCCGTGCCCGCGGATATCCAGGTGTGCTGTGGCCGCGTCAACCGGGGCGTCGCAATTCTCGACAACACTGTATACGCCGGCACACTGGACGCGCACCTGCTTGCTCTCAACGCGCGGAATGGGGCGCTGGAGTGGGACATAACAGTAGCCGACTACAAATCAGGACACTCGCTGACCGGCGCTCCGTTGGCCATCGCCGGCAAAGTGGTGGTCGGCATTGCGGGAGGCGAATACGGCATCCGCGGCTTTATCGACGCCTACGACGCTAAGTCCGGCAAGCAACTGTGGCGCTTTTGGACCGTTCCTGGATCGGGTCAGCCGGGTAACCAGACCTGGACTGCCGATAGCTGGAGAAGGGGTGGCGCGCCGGCCTGGGTAACTGGCGCATACGATCCGGATTCGAATGTTCTTTATTGGGGCACCGGCAATCCCGGACCGGATTGGAATCCCGACGGACGCTCGGGCGACAATCTGTACTCATGTTCCATGGTTGCTCTGGACGCCAACACTGGACAACTGAAGTGGCACTTCCAATTTACTCCGCACGATTCTCATGATTACGACTCCACCAATGTACCGATGCTGATGGACGGCGTCGTTCGCGGCCAGCCGCGCAAACTGGTGGCTCTCGCCAATCGCAATGGGTTCTATTATTTGTTGGATCGAACTACCGGAGAATTTCTCTCCGCCAAGCCGTACGCCAAATTCACCTGGACTACGGGTATCGACGACAGCGGCCGGCCGAAAGTAGACAGATCCATGGAGCCGAGCGAGAACGGTACTCTCGTATGGCCGAGCCTGTATGGGGCCACGAATTGGTTCAGCCCATCCTACTCGCCCGCTGCAAAGCTGGTGTATATATCCGTTCGCGAGCAAAGCTCGTACTTCTACAAGACCCAGGCTGAATACCAAAAGGGTGCGATGTTTACCGGGGGCGGTGAGCGCGCGATGGGAGGCGGCAAGGCTTCCGGGGCGGTTCGCGCCTTAGACGCTCTCACCGGCAACATGAAGTGGGAGTTCAAGCTTCAATCGCCCCCGTGGTCGGGACTGCTTTCTACCGCGGGCGGCTTGGTATTTGGCGGATCGATGGAGGGGAACTTTTACGCTCTGGACGCCCTCACCGGCAAACCGCTGTGGGACTATCAGACTGGCGCCGAGATGTACTCGAACGTGATGTCATTTGCGGTGGACGGCGAGCAGCGAATCGCGGTTACATCCGGTCACGCGCTGTTCGTGTTCGGGCTGCAATAGGGCGCAATCTTTTTCAGCAGGTGAATTCAGATCTTGAAATCTACTCGCGCGAGGAGTTTGCGAAACTTGGTGAGCGTGCCGACGCGCTGGGAGCGAATCGTCTTGAAGACAATTCCACCGGGAACCACCAGCTTAATCTCAGTTCCGGAAGCGGGATTGCTCGCGAGTGTCAGCTTCCCGCCAATGCGCGCCGCTCTTTCACGGATTCCCTGCAATCCGAAGTGTCCTTCCTTCCCCCGTTCGATAACGCCCGGATCAATTCCCACGCCGTTATCTCGAATGCGTAAATCGAGGTCCTGAGCATACCGCAGCTCCACACGCACCTGGCTCGCGCGGGCATGCGCGCAGGCATTGCGTATCGCTTCATATCCGATTCGGTAAATTTCCTCCCGTACGACCGGATGCATCTCTTTGACCTTGCCGTCAACCGAAAGCGAGACTTCCGCATTCCCTTGGCCCCGCGAGTCGTTGATGGCCCGCTCGAATGCTTCCGCCAGGTCGTTCCTCTCGGTGGTAGACTGATGCAACGAATTCAAAGCGGCGCGGCCTTCTTGCACCGCCTGCAGCAGCCATTTTGACAGCGTTTCCAGGGCGCGTTGCTGCCCCATCGGATCGTCGGGCTTCATCAGAGCAGTGCCCGCCAGGAATTGACTGGCGTGAATGGTTTGAATCAGCGTATCGTGAAGCTCGCCGGCGATCCGTATGCGCTCCGTGACCCGTTCTTCCAATCGAAGTTCAATGATCCTTCGCGCGATCGACCAGCCGAAGAACGCGGCGATGCAAAACGTACACACTGCCGTTGCCGGCACGATAATCAGGATGGTGCGCTGGACCGTCTGCATTTCCGCCGCGGCCTGTGACACCTCTTCACCCGCTTGTTTGCCAATGCTCTCTACCAGGATCGCGGTCTGAGTTTCGATCGGTTTCAGGGCGCTTCCCAGCCGGAGCTCGACCGCTGCCCAGTCGCTCGATTTGACCAAGTCGGTAATAGCTCTGATCTGTTCCCCCAGACCGACCTCCGTGGTTTCCAAGGTGGGCCCAAAGGCCGGGTCTACATGGGCCTCGGACGGTAAACTCGGCAGCGCCGCTCTGGTACGCTCGGTCTGCTTATCGAGAGCGCTCAGCAATGGTCCTGCCTCGACCAGCATTCGTTGCGCGTCTCTGGAACGCGCCAGGTCTGCGAGCCGCTGATGGAATGAGAGAAGGCTAACCTGAAGCTGGAGAACCAGAATCATCTGCTGATTGGCTCCGATGAGGCGATTGGTTCGAGAGCGGGCTATATAAAATTGCCAAACCACCAGCCCGTTCCCGCCTAAAATCAGCGTGAGCAAGACGGCGAAAATCAGCATCACACGCCGGCCGACGTGAAAATAGTTAGCCTCGGATGATCTCATTCCAGCGGGCAATCTACTTCCCTGTCTTCGGCGCGCCGGTACCGAATCCGGTAATCTTAACCAATCGTTTTTCGAGATCGGCGGCAGCTTCCGGCGCCCCTCTCTCGCCAGTCAGCACGGAATGAACTGCGCTCATGTAGGCTTCACTGACTTGCTTATAAAGAGAGCCAGCCTCAATGGCAGGCCTATCGACCGCTGGGCTCCCGGGTTGAATCGATTCTTCAGACTGGTCGTAAACGCCCGGGTCCGATGCTGCGCCGGGCTGGTTGTTTGTGGTCCTCTTCTCGCCAGACTGGATTTGTGCGCGCGTTAGGAAGCCGACATATTTGGCAGCTTCTTCGCGATGGGCCGAATGTAGGGAAACCGCCAAGCCAAAACCTCCCAACGTGGCGCCCGACCCCGCGGGCCCACCGGGTATAGCTGTGAAGCCAGTCTTCACGACCGGAGGCGAAGGCCGCCAATAGATCTGGTGAGATCTCTCGGCGCGAGCAATCGTTCTCCCCAACCAAATGCGGTTGAATGCGGCTCCTCCTGAGTCAAACACGTTCATCGAATCGCCTTCCCGATATGCAACTACGCCCGGCGGCGATATGCGGCCGATCCAACGCTTGGCACGTTGCCACGCGCGAATCGCAGCCGGATTGTTCACGCTGATGGTTCGGTCACTTTCGATGATACGCCCGCCTCCTTCGGCGACTTGCCATTCCAAGGCGTTGCAAGTCAAACCTTCCGCGACCCCGCCTTGCCACACGTAGCCCCAGAAATCTCCCTTGCCCTTAGCGCGCTCGCCTGCCTGGATTCGCTCCGACATACTCTCTAGCTCGCTCCAGGTCTTGGGTGGGTGGTCATAGCCGTATTCTCGAAGCAGGTCGGATCGATACTCCAATGCGCCCACGTTAACTTGATAAGGGATGGCGATGACCTTGCCGTTTACGGTATAGGTTGGCAGCAGTTGCGGCTCTATCGACGAAATCTCAGCCGCCAAATAGGGTTCAAAATCGACTAGATCGGGTTCCAGAACCGCCGGCCAGATCACATCTACATGAACAATGTCCGCGCCGGAGCTACCCATCCGCAGGAGTTTGACCAAGAGATCCAGCATATCGAGAGTGCTTTGGGGAGTTGGAATGTCTCTGATATGGATTCCTGTTTCCGAAGTGAACTGTTGCGACAATGCCGCGGTCTTCTTTAACTCATCCGGTTCGGAATACCAGCCATGCGCGTAAGTCAACGTCACCGGCTCGCGCGCAGACTTTCCGCAGGAAGCAAGCAATGTGGCGAGCAAAAGAATCGTTACGCGGTTGTGCATTCGCGCTCAAGTTCTCCAAGAATCGTTGGACATCGGCCGGTTGCCGCGCGATTGCCGCATCGCCTGCTAGTCGATTTTAACCCACATCGCCAGCGGGCGTCCCGGCTTCGCGTTGTTGCCAAGAGAAGCCCGAGGCGCTAAAGCAGGCGAAGAACAGAGTTCGACTCAGGCTGATTAAATGCAGCTACACCATGGATCCCCAGGAGCGGATACCCGTGCCGACGATTCCCTCGCGGCGGCGATACTCAGGCGCGGAGTCGAATCACTTCCAGACAGAAGAAGCCGCTCGCCCCAGCGTCCACCGCTATCCACCAATTAGGGCTTGACTCTGACGTAACGTCAGACTTTAGGATGAGTTCAGGACGACTCAATCCTATGCATCAGGCGCGGTTATACAAAGCGCAGGAATTTGCCGAACGGGCCGGGGTTACGGTGCGAACGCTACATCATTACGACCGGCTGGGGCTGCTCTCGCCCAGCGGACGCACCGAGGCTGGTTACCGCCTATATGGCGATCGCGACCTGCTGCGGCTGGAGCAGATTCTCGCCCTCAAGTTCATCGGATTTCCGTTGCAGGAGATCCGGCGGCTTCTGAAGCGCGACGCTAAGGATCTACCCGGAGCACTCGGCCGGCAACGCAGCATGATCCTGGAGAAGCGCCGGCTGCTGGATCTGGCGGTGGACGCCATCCAGCAGGCTGAAACTGCGGCAGCCTCCGGCGAGCTGAAGGATTGGGAGGCGATCCAAAAAATAATCGAGGTGATTCATATGCAAGACAACATGGAATGGGCGAAGAAGTATTACAGCGGTAAGGCGCTCGAATCTCTGGCTAGCCGGCAGGTTTCCGCGGAGGTGATTGAGCAGGCACAGCGTGACTGGGCGGCCCTGATCAAAGAAGTGGAAGCAGCGCTGGGCGAGGATCCGGCCAGCCCGAAAGTGCAGGCTCTGGCTGCGCGGTGGCGCAAACTGATTGAGGGATTCACCGGCGGCAATCGCGAGGTCCAAGCCGGACTAAACAAGCTCTACGCCGACCAGGCCAACTGGCCATCGACAATGAAAAAGCCATACAGCGATGAAGTAGGCGCGCTGATGTGCCGGGCGATGGCGGTTGTGCTAGAGTGACGAAGTATGCGGATTTGCGCAGCGATATTGCTCGCTACAGGGTTCTTTGTTAGCTTGGCCTGCGGGCCGAAACTGCAGCCGGCCGTCCAGGGCGAATGGTCGAACGTGCATAACGACAAGGACAAGGTCAGCGAAAACGTCAGGGAAAGTCATTAGCCACGGATACACACGGATGGACACAGATAAAATCGGCGTTTCTTATCCGTGTCCATCCGTGTGTATCCGTGGCTAATAATTAAACGCGGAACAAGACGCTCTCGCTCTTGAAAATCCTCGCTGCCACAAAGTATCCGACAGCCGCGTAAACCAGATTGGCTCCAAACGCCACTGCATAGGCCACGCGCGAGAATTCGCCCAGGAAAATCTCTTTGATGAGCTGGCACACGTTGAAGATGGGGATCAACGCGAGTGCGGGCGTCAGTTCCAAGCCGGGCAGCATACCCACCACTGCCGGAAACGCCGCCAGCATCACGATGGGCGTGAGATAACTCATGCCTTCTTTGTAGCTTTTGGCAAACAGCGCGATGGCCACCATGAGTGATGCCGCCACAATGGCGGTTGGGATCACCGTCACCAAGGCGAGGGCGAGCGAACCCATATCCGGCGGCGCCATGTGAAAAGTCTCCCGCGCGCTGGCCGCTTGCGGTGAAAAACGGAATGAGTAGGCCATGCTCCCCAAAGTGAGCAACGCGGTGATGAAGGCCGCGGTCGCGGTAGCGGCGATCTTTCCCAGCACGATCTCACTGCGGCCGGCGGGTGACGCCAACACGGCTTCCAAGGTTCGCCTCTCCTTCTCGCCGGCCGTCATGTCGATGGCCGGATACATGGCGCCCGTGAACATCAGCAGGATCACCACGTACCCGAGCGCGCTACCGAAAACCAGCCCGGACATTTTCTTTTCAGAAGCCACATTGACGCTCTTGGTAGTGAACGGAGTCAGAATCTTCTCCGGCAGCCCCGATCCGCGCAGGCTGGCGCGAACCGTATCCATCTTTAGCTGATCGAGCGCGGTCTGGATCTTGTCGCCCGCGATTTCCGACGCCTGCCGCGTGCGATCGATATAAACATTCACGTGCTTCTCGCCGGTGGCTGCGTCTTCGGTTTCTTCCACCGCCGCCGCAACATCTTTCTTCTCCACCGCGGCACGCAGGTCTGCTTTTAGCACCGGCTGGAATCCGGCCGCTTTCAGGCTCTGGATCACAGTAGGCAATTTGTCTTCGCCCAAAACACCCACACTGAGGGCTTCGCCCTGGGCCTCCTTCTCGCGCGACGACATGAACCCGTTAATCAAGCTGAACAACAGCGGAATGGCCAGCAACGGCACCACCACCATGCTGATCATGGTGCGCCGGTCGCGAAACACTTCGAGCATCTCTTTTTGATAGACCGCCGCGCTGATTTTCAGATTCATGTGCGTGCTCCTTCAGCCCGTTCGCCGATCTCGAGCAGGTCCAGAAAAATCTCACGTAGCCGGTGCTTCCCGGTCAACTCGCGCAATTCCGCCATGGTGCCCAGCGCCTTCAATTTTCCCTGATGCACCACGCCAATGCGGTCGCAAAGGTACTCGGCCTCTTCCATCACGTGCGTCGAAAACAGAATGCACTTGCCGGATTCCTTGGCTCTCAGCATGAAATTCTCGATGAGCCGCGCAGTGGGAACGTCCAGGCCGGAGCTGGGTTCATCGAGAATTAGGATCGGCGGATCGTGCAATACCGTCCGCGCGATGGCCACCTTTTGCTTCATGCCTGTCGACAGCTTGTCGGTCTTGGTGTTGGCGAACTCGCCCATTTCGAAGGTTTCCACCATTTCGTCGATCCGCCGGCGCAGCCTGTCGCCCTCCAGGCCGTTCAATTTCCCGAAGAAGGTAAGAACTTCGCGCGGTGTGAGCCGGGCGGGGATTCCCATATCACCTGAGAGAAACCCGATCTGACGCCGGACCGCTTCGGGCGATTTCACGATGTCCGCGCCGCCCACCTCCGCAGTCCCTCCCGTCGGTTTCAGAATGGTGGCCAGCAGCCGCAGGCAGGTGGTCTTCCCGGCGCCATTGGGCCCCAGCAGGCCAAAGATCTCGCGTGGTTTTACGTCGAAGGAGACATGCTCGAGTGCGTGAACAATGCCGCGCTTTTTGTCGTGGAACGACTTCGCGAGCCTGTCGACATGGATCATACAAGAAGATCCAGGCTAGCACTAAACCGCGTGCGCGACACAAACGTGAAACCTTTCGAGGGTGTAGCCGCGACCGCAGCTAGTTCCCGCATTCGTGGTATCGCTCCGTTGAAGACGCCGTGTGGCGCACGCACTCTTGCGTGTTGCATCGACACTCGTGTCGATGTCCGCCCGACGCCGAGACGAGTCTCGGCGCAGCACGCAAGAGTGCGTGCGCCACGGCGTCTTCATGGACTTTGGTGGGCCAGTTGGCCCATGGACACTCCCTGCCGGTCGCGGCTCACTCATATTTCGCCACGAAAGCTGCTTCCAATTCCAGCAAGCGGCGGTTGCGTTGGCCTATAGCGCGGCACGGAATTCCCACCACGATGGCGAACTCCGGAACGTTTTTATTTACGAAGCTGAGCGCCCCCGCGGAGCCCCCCACTTCTACAGTGACGCCAGGCATGACCACGCTACCGGAACCAATCAAAGCATGCTTCTTGAAAACCACATCGCCGCTCTGCTCTTTCCTGTATTCGGGCGGCACCGTGGGATTGCTCATATACCCCTCGACATAGTCGTCGGTGGAAGTGAAGACTGCTACCCGCGCGGATAACGCGCAGAAGGATGCCACGTGGATCGAGCCCGAAGCGCCGAACAGCGCCACATACGCCGAGATGTGAACGTGATCGCCGATTACGATGCCGTGGGAGGAGGCTGACAATATGCAAAAGCAGTCGATGCGCGAATTCGATCCCACGTGAATGTTCTTTGGGGAATAGAAGACCACGGAGCGGTTTACCGCTACGTTCTCGCCGACAGAGCCGAGCATTTGTCTCAGCTCATCTGTCGTATACAAAGATCCCAGCTCTTGGCCGGTCATGACCCGTCACCTTTCATTGGACACCCCGTGTCATTGGACACCCCGTGTCATTGGACACCCCGTGTCATTGGACACCCCGTGTCATTGGACAACGCGGGCCAGTTGCACAAACAAAGCGCCACCCGCGATGAACTGCGCTGCCAGACTCCCACGGAACATGCCGCAGAATTCGTCTGCCGCGGTTCTGGGACCGTCACCAAACGGCCAGCAATAGTCGTCGAATACAATCCAGCCGCCTGCGCGAACAAAATGCCGCCACAGGGAAATATCCTGCCAGACGGCTTCGAGCGCGTGATTGCCGTCGATATGCAAGAGCGCGATCTCGCCGGTATAAATGGTGCGGCCAAAGTCCTCCGTGGTGAAGCAGTGAGTTTTGGAATAATGTGAGGCCGCCTCGCAGGAGCGGGAGCGCGAATAGTTCACCAAGCCCTGAAACGGTGCCAGGTTCATTCGAAATGCTTCGAAGATATCGTCCATGGGCGCGCTATCGAAAACCGCGTCCACGGCGGCAATTTTTTGGTGCAGCTCTTCGGTTCGCCAGGGATCGACGCATAACACGTTGCCGATTCGGTAATGGCGCGCGAGAAACGCGAGAGCAACCGCGGACCGTCCCCACAGCGAGCCGATTTCCACTATGTCGCCCGGCGGCATCCAGCGGAAGATGGTTGTCAACGCCTCCAGCTTGGCGTGGTCGCACTGCCCGGGTACAAGTTGAAACTGGCGCACTAATGCGGCTAGTTGCGGCAATGGCATGCCGGGCTGGGGACGGCCGGCGGCCGCGAGATTCAACGGCTCGCGATGGAACCTGGCCGCTATATCGCGATAGACCCGGTAATCCGACAGTTCCACCGCCCATGGCTGTACCTCCAACCGAACTCTGCGCGTCATTTTGGGCAGCAGATCGCGCAGTGTACGCCAAACCACCGGATGCTCAGTGAACACCGCGTCGATGTCTTGCTCCCGGACGCAGCAGTTGAGCGCTTCCGCGAAACCCGCGTCACCGATCCAGGGAAGGATTATCCACTCGGAGTAATTCGGACGCGCTGGATCGTGTGCGAGCGAAGACGCACCCACCACGCGGATGCCGGATTCCGAGGCATGCCGCGCCCAAGTTAAAGACGATGGCATGCCGGCCGGAAATACCAGCACCGAACGCGAGTCCAAACGCGCACCTCCTTTTGTTTGGTGACGACCGGGAAGAATTGCTCTCTGGAAACCACTTCTATTCCCCGGGATCGTGCGGAGGTACCACTCCTGATTGAGAGTGGCCATCTGTTTAGGAGTAGTTCGCTAGACGATGAGGAGCTTGAGGATCAGGACTGCAGTGGCGAGCCAGCAGCGTCTACCATATCCGTTGCCAATCGAGTCGCCGAGAGGCGAGATCGGTACTCGACTGGCGCACGTAGCGCAGCCTGGCTTAGCCCCACTGCCAGTGCTGAAGCCGCAGCTCCCACCTGCAGCGAGTCTCCAGCCGTATCTCGAAGCTATTGACGCGCGGCGCTGGTACTCGAATGCGGGACCGATGGTCACCGAGTTAGAGGAGCAGCTCAGCCACAGGCTGGGATTTGCAAATCGCGGCGTGGTGACTGCGGCCAATGCCACGGTCGGGATTACGGTGGCGCTGCTTGCGCGCAGGGTGCCGGCCGGCTCACTCTGCATCGTTCCATCCTGGACATTTGTGGCTACTCCACACGCCGTCCGCGCCGCCGGGTTGATGCCTTGGTTTCACGATGTGGACCGCCGCACCTGGGCGTTGAATCCGGATGATGTGATGGAAACGCTGAAGCGGATACCGAAGCCGGTGGGTGCCCTGGTGGTGGTGTCGCCGTTCGGCGCCCCTATCGATATCGAGGCCTGGCAGGAGTTCGAAAACCACACGGGAATCCTGGTGGTTGTGGATGCCGCGGCCGGATTCGATACTGCCCGGCCCAGCCGCATCCCGCTTGTAGTGAGCCTGCACGCCACCAAAATCCTAGGCGCTGGCGAAGGTGGCTTTATCTCATCCACAGATGCGCGATTACTCGAACGGTTTCGTGCCGGCTGCAACTTTGGATTCCAAGGCGAACGCATCGCGATGTTGCCTGCGTTGAATGCGAAAATGAGCGAATACCACGCAGCCGTTGGCTTGGCCAGCCTGGCGCTGTGGCGTGAAACTCGCCAGCAGCACGCCCGGATTACCGAATGGTACCGCCATGTTATTCCTCAGCTCCCCCTTGTCTCATTGCAGCCCGGCTATGGGAACGGATGGGTCTCGGCCACAACAAGCATAAAACTGCCGCTCCGATCGGCAGCCAGAATCGCGGCTCATTTGCGCGGCGCCGGTATCGAGACCAAGGCATGGTGGGGTGAGGGATGCCATAGGATGCCGGCCTTCCTGGATTGTCCTCGAGGCGCGCTGCCGGTTACCGAAGAGCTGGGCACCCGCGTCCTGGGATTGCCGCACTTTCCGGACATCCAGAAGCGGGATGTGGACCGGGTGACGGACACTTTGGCGGAAGCTCTGTCGGATACTCGCAGTGCGCGCATTCGCGCACGCCGGCAGCGGGCTTGATCAGCTTCTGGTGCGGCACCAGTTTCGCCACATGTCCCGAAACGCGTCTTCGACGCTGCGGACCAGTCCGATTTCGTCCAGGAGCGGTGAGGCTTGGAGTGCCTTGCGCAAATTGACGCGGGAATCCGGAATCTTCGGCAGGGTTTGGGCCAGGAACACCGCCGTAGTGACGTACTGCTCAGGGGAATGCGCCACGAGGTCCGGCAATCCGGCGGCAGTGAGCAAGCATGCTCCAGTTCGCTGCACGGGCGAACGGCCTGCCAACGTCACCACCGGCACACCCATCCAAAGCGCGTCCAAGGTGGTGCTGCCGCCGTTGTAGGGGAACGGGTCCAACGCAATGTCGATGCGGCCGTACTCCAAGAGATAGTCGTTAGACTTGCTGCGGCCAGAGAAAAGTATCCGTTGGCTTTCGATCCCGTCTTCGGCGAACCAAGCAAGCAGAGGGGCTTCGATGGCCTCTTCTTCCAAGCGGTGATACTTGAGCAGCAGCCGGCTGCCGCTGACCAGATGCAGGATGGCGGACCAGACCTTCACCGCCTCACGAGTGATCTTGCCCGGGCTGTTAAAGTTTCCAAATGTGATGGTGCCACGCTCCAGACATGGGGCAGGCGACACCGGAGTGAGCCCTCCGGACCTATAACAGCAGAACGCTCGCGGCAGCCGGTACACAGTCTCCGCAAACAGATGCTCGGTTCCGGGGCAGGGCATCTCGGCGTCACCCAAGAAATAGTCGATAGCGGGCATACCGGTAGTGCTGAGCGCGCCTAGCCAGGAAACCTGCACCGGCGCGGGCTTGCGCGCGAATGCCAGATAGGCCCTCCCCATGGTATGCCCGGCCAGATCCACTAGAATGTCGATCCCATCGGTCCGAACGCGCTCCGCCAGTTTGTTGGCGGCCGGCGGCAGGGGCACGAAGTGTTCCACTGTCCTGCGGTACCACTCCGTGATTTCGTCCGATTTTGACCCCACTGAATATGCGAATACCTCGAATCGGGAGCGATCGTGGTGCTCTAAGACCGGCATCAGGAACTTCCCGATCGCATGTCCGTAGAAGTCCGGCGATACGTAACCCAATTTGAGCCGGCGCTCCGGATGCGCCGAGTTGGCGTTAGGTTGAATTGCCGAGGCCAAGGGCTTGGCGTAGAGAGTGTTCCAGCGGCGCGCCTCGCCAAACAATGTCTCCGGGGTGGTGTCCGGCAGGAAGTTCATGGCAAACAGCAGGTTGCTGTGAACGGTGGAATCCGAAACGGTTTTCAAAGACCGCCGCAGGTTCTGAACCGCTTCTGCCATTCGAAATTGCACGGTACAGGCCTCGCCGCGGATCACCAGAGCCAGGTAATGATCGGGATTTGCCTGGAGTGCGCGGCCCGTGGCGGCGATCGCATCGCCGGACTTCCCCTCGGTCAAATACATGCGCGCCCGGAGTGCTTCCACTGCAGCCAGTCTGTTCGGATCCAGCCGCAGGGCATTTGCCAGATGGAGACGCGCCAGGTCATGTTGCCCCAAGTGCTCATAGGCGAAGCCCACGCTGCATTGCCCCCGAGACCAATCGGGTCTCCCGGCGGCGATCTCGACCATTAACCGAATCGCTTCGTGAGGATCGTCGACTGCTGAGACGCCGTTGCCGGTTACTTTACGCAAACAAACGGCCGCTTCCGAAAAACGGCGGCCGTCCGCCAGCAGGAAACCCAATTGCGTCCAGGCATCCCGGTTTTCTGGATCGATCAAGGAGGCGTGAATGTATCTTTCTTCGGCATTTTTCCAATCGCCGGAGTCACGGATGCGGTTGCCTTCTTCTATCAGCTTCGAAGCAGAAGGATTCTTCCTCACTTTGCGGATTGGCTTCCTCACTGAAAAGAGAGTCGGTCAGGCCAGGAAATGTCTCGGAAAAAGTCGAAATAAACGTGGCGCAGACTTCAGTCTGCCGCGCCGGCAATTTTGCCGGGGCGTGGCGCCTGGCCGAAGACGCGGGGTTGAGAAGAGTCTCGACCCGCAGGCACGAGTGCCTGCGCCACGCTTAGTTTTTGCCGTGACACCATGTACGCCACATGTCCCGAAACGCAATTTCGACGCTACGCACCAGGCCTACCTCGTCCCGGAGCGGCGAGGCTTCCAGCGCCTTGCGTAGATTGCGGCGGGAATCCGGTAGCTTCGGTAGGGTTTGAGCCAGGAACACGGCCGTGGTGACATACTGTTCCGGTGAATGCGTCACTAAGTCGGACAATCCAGCGGCCGTGAGGAAGCAGGCTCCGTGCCGTTGTACTGCCAGGCGGCCCTCCAAAGTCACCACCGGCACACCCATCCAAAGCGCATCCAAAGTGGTGCTACCGCCGTTATAAGGAAACGGGTCCAGCGCTATGTCGATGCGGCTGTACTCGTCAAAATAAACGGTTGAAAGGCTGGCTCCCGCGAAAAGTATCCGTTGGCTGGGGATCCCGTCTTCCGCAAACCAGGCTAACAGCGGGGTTTGCCGGGCTTCTTCTTCCAGATCGTGATACTTGAGCAGTAGCCGGCTGCCTCTAACCAGATGCAGGATAGCCGACCACAGCTTCACCACCTCTCGAGTGATCTTGCGGGGGCTATTAAAACATCCAAATGTAACGTCGCCGCGCTCTAGACAAGGGGCCGGTGCAACTGCAGCGTCCGTACCGGGATAGTAACAGCAGAAGGCCCGCGGCAACCGGTACACGGTCTCGCTGAACAGATGCTCGGTTCCTGGGCAGGGCACCTGGGCATCGCCCAAGAAATAATCCATAGTTGCCATGCCGGTGGTGCTAAGCACGCCTAGCCAGGAAACCTGAATCGGCGCAGGCTTGCGGGCGAACGCGAGATAGGCCTCACCTGTGGTATGCCCGGCCAAGTCCACCAAAATGTCGATCCCATCGGCGCGTATGCGCTCGGCCAGGTTTTTCTCCTCCACCGGCAGTGTCACGAAGTGTTCGACACGTGTTCGGAAACACTCGGTGATGTGGTCCGACTTTGGTCCCAGTGCATACGCGAACGCTTCAAAGGCTGAACGATCGTGATGCTCGAAGACCGGTAGCAGAAACTTCGCGATCGGATGCCCGTACAGGTCCGGCGATACGTAACCCACCTTCAGACGGCGCTCCGGATCGGGCCGGTTGGTGTGACGTTGAACTTTGGATGCCAGGGGCGCGGCGTAGCGGGAATTCCAGCGGCAGGCTTCCGCAAACAAGGCTTCTGGCGTCGTCTCCGCCAGGTAGTTCATGTTAAACACAAGGCTGCTGTGAATGGTGGAGTCCGGCACAATTTCCAAAGACCGCCGCAGACTCTCAACCGCCTCCGGCATTCGCCCTTGCTCCGTATAGGCCCTGCCGCGAACTACCAGCGCGAGGTAATAATTGGGATTTGCCGCCAGAGACCGGTCTGCTGCGGCGATTGCTTCGGAGTACTTCTTCTCCGTCCAGAACATGCGCGCATAGAGCGCTTCTACCGCGGCTGCCTTCGACGGATCCAGCCGCAGGGCGTTCCCGAGATGTTGGCGCGCCAGGTCATGTTCCACCAGGTGCTCATAGGCGCAGCCCAAGCTGTATTGCCCGCGCGCCCAATCGGGCCGCGCTGCGGCGATTTCGACCAGCAAGCGAACCGCTTCCAAGGAAGTCGCGCAAAACGGAGTGCGGCGCGGATCTGTTTCTGGTCCGTTTGGCAGTGCGCGCCGCGCCCTTTGCTCTTCTAAGGAAGTCGCGCAAAACGGAGTGCGGCGCGGATCTGTTTCTGGTCCGTTTGATCAGTTTCTGGTCCGTTTGGCGGTGCGCGCCGCACCCTTTGCGCTTCCTGAAAGTCGTTGACGACAGGGAAGCCGTTCCCTGCAATCTTTCGCAAACAAACGGCCGCTTCCGAAAAACGGAGGCTGTCGGCCAGCAGGAAACCCAATTCCATCCAGGCATCCCAGTTTTCGGCATCGATCTGGGTGGCGCGAATGTAGCTCTCTTCGGCTTGTATCCAATCGCCAAGATTGCGGAGGCGGTTACCTTCCGCGATTAATCTCGCCGCGGTGCTCTTTTTCTTGTTCTTGTGGATCGGTTTTCTCACTCGCAGCACCCTTTGCCGTTACACCATATCCGCCACATCTCCCGAAACGCGTTTTCGACGCTGCGTACCAGGCCCCGCTCGTCCCGGAGCGGTGAGGCTTGGAGCGCCTTGCGCAAATTGATACGGGAATCCGGTATCTTCGGAACGGTTTGGGCCAGGAACAGAGCCGTCGTGACATATTCCTCGGGCGAACGCGCCACTAGATCCGGCAATCCGGCGGCAGTGAGCAAGCATGCCCCGGTTCGCTGCACGGGCGAACGGCCGGCCAACGTTACCACGGGTACGCCCATCCAAAGCGCGTCTAACGTGGTGCTGCCGCCGTTGTAAGGAAACGGGTCCAGCGCAATGTCGATGCGGCCGTATTCCTCAAAATAGTCGGTGGACAGGCTACCGCCCGCGAAAACTATCCGCTGGCTGGGTACCCCTTCTTCCGCGAACCAAGCTAGCAGAGGGGCTTGCCGGGCTTCTTCGTCCATGAGATAGTACTTGAGCAGCAGCCGGCTGCCGCTGACCAGATGTAGGATGGCGGACCACAGCTTCACCACTTCACGAGTAATTTTACGCGGGCTATTAAAACATCCAAATGTAACGTCGCCGCGCTCCTGATAGGGGCCGGGGACAACGGGAGCGTCCGTGCCCGGACAATAGCAGCAGAAGGCCCGCGGCATACGGTAAACGGTCTCAGTGAAGAGATGCTCGGTTCCGGGACAAGGCATCTCCGCATCACCCAGAAAATAATCCATAGTCGACATGCCTGTCGTGGTTAACACGCCCAGCCAGGAAACCTGAATCGGCGCGGGCTTGCGCGCGAACGCGAGATAGGCCTCGCCTGTGGTATGCCCGGCCAAGTCCACCAGAATGTCGATCCCATCGGAGCGGATGCGCTCCGCAAGTCTCTGGGGATCCGCGGGAAAACTCACGAAGTGTTCAACGTGCTTTTGGACCCACTCCGTGATTTCGTCGGATTTCGTTCCCACAGAATATACGAATACTTCGAAGCGGGAACGATCATGCTGCTCGAAGACCGGCAGCACAAACTTCCCGATTGGATGCCCATACAAATCCGGCGATACATAGCCCAACTTCAGACGCCGATCCGGATCCGCGCAGTTAGTGTGAGGTTGAATTTCGGACGCAAGGGGAGCGGCGTAGAGAGCGTTCCAGCGGCAGGCTTCGTGGTAGAAAACCTCCGGGGTTGTTTCCGTCAGGCAAGTGATGTCAAACAGGTAGCTGCTGTGAATGACCGGGTTCGGTACGATCTCCAAGGACCGCCGCAGGCTGTCAACCATCTCCGACATTCGCCCCTGCGCTGAGCAGGATCTACCGCGGACCACTAATGCGAGGTAATAATTCGGATTTGCCGCGAGCGCACGATCCGCGGCCGCGATCGCCTCAGTGTACTTTCCCTCAGTCCAGTACATGCGCGCATAAAGTGCTTCCACCGCTGCCAGCTTGGATGGATCCAGCCGCAAGGCATTCGCGAGATGTTGGCGCGCCCGGTCGTGCTGCGCCAGGTGCTCGTATGCGCAGCCCAGGCTGTACTGGCCCCGAACCCAATCGGGCCGAGCATCGGCGATTTCGGCCATCAACCGGACCGATTCCAAGGAACTCGCGCAAAACGGAGCGCAGCGCGAGCCAGTTCCTGGTCCGTTTGGCGGTGCGCGCCGCACCCTTTGCGCTTCCAAGGAACTCGCGCAAAACGGAGCGCAGCGCGAGCCAGTTCCTGGTCCGTTTGGCGGTGCGCGCCGCACCCTTTGCGCTTCCTGAGGGTCGTCAACAGTTGAGGCGCCGTTCTTTGCTATTTTACGCAAGCAAACGGCGGCTTCCTCAAAACGGCGGCTGTCGGCCAGCAGGAAACCCAATTCAGTCCAGGCCTCGCGGTTTTCTGGATCGATCTCCGTGGCGCGAATGTAGCTTTCCTCGGCGTTTATCCAATCGCCCGAATTGCGGAGGCGGTTGCCTTCTGCTATGAGTTTTGTGGCAGTAGGATTTTCCGTTACCTGGTGGATTGGCTGCCTCACTGGAAAGAGAGTAAGTCCGGGAAGGGAAAATCTCGAAAAAAGGGGGTAAGCGGAGAAAAAAGGAGCGAACACGCAGCTTGCGTGGTCGCCCCATCAGGACGAAGGATCTCCCGATATCTCTGAAAAATTAGCTCTTCAGAAGCGTGAGAATATTCTGCGGCGCCGAATTCGCTTGCGCGAGCGCGGCCACGCCGGCCTGCAGTAGAATCTGAGCTTTAGTCAAGTTGGCTGCTTCCGTTGCAAGGTCGGCATCGCGAATGCTCGACTCGGCAGCCGTCGTGTTGGTCAATTGCGATTGCGCCAGGTTAATGGCGTAGTTGAACTGATTCTCACCTCGTCCAACCACGGCTTGTGCATCGCCGAGTAGTTGGACCGAGTTGGCTAGAGCTGAGACCGCCGATTCAGCATCCGCTTCCGTGCTGACATCGGAGGTCGCCCCGACACCGACGGTAGTTGACTGTATGATGGTGTTGTACCCGGCTATACCAGTGGCTCCAGCCGTTCCACCACCCGTTGCCTCTGGTCCAATTGTTACGCTGAATGGCACAGATGTGTTGTTGGTAAACGTTATCTTACCGGTCCCACTCGCTCCTCCATCCGCTGTCGCGATGATGCTTGTCAGCGCCGGATTGTCGGTTTGCTGGAGCGCGGCATTGATTTGCCCTACTGCCAATGCGGCTGTCAGGGTGGTCCCGGCTGTGGTTGCGCTCAAGTTCACCTTTACCGTCTGAGGTGACCCACCTGTGTCGTTCGCAACGAAGGTCAAGGTCTGAGCCTGTGCAATGGTCGTCGAACTGCTGAACGCCAAGTTGGTGAAGACCGCACCGGTGGTCTGCTGCGTTCCGCCGGCGATGAACGAGCCAGAGGTACCGACGGCTAACAGGGCCTGCCCGGAGATCGGAGTTGTGATGCCTTGGTCCGTCCCCAATTGCGAGGCGCTTTGACCCACAAAATTGCCCATCAAGGCGTTCGCGGTAGCATCCCCTGCGGTTACCTGGAAGGCTGTGTTTGAAGACACGAATTCAAGTTGTTGCGCACCGTCGGTGCCGGTGTGAATCTCGGCCGTGATATTGGCATCGCCGAATGCTTTCGCCTGGGCGCTGCCGGCTGTAGCGGCAGCCTGAATACCGGAGTTGATAGCAGTGACGAGTGAGGCTGTGTCCGCGACGTTCGAGGTGTTTACGTTCACTGTGATCGCCCCGCCAGCTCCGGCCGAAAAGCCCGGTCCCGAGATGACAAACGATGTGCTGCCCGCGGTGGTGGCGTCAGCAAGTATGTTCGAGACGCTGGTGGCCGACGCAGAGCCCAGATCATACAATCCGCTGTCCTGGGCGCCCGCTGCCACCTGATAGCCGGCGGTGAAGCCTTGCAATCCCAGACTCTGCGTATCTACGGTAGAATTGGTCAGATCGACGGCCACTGAACCGTTGGTAATTGCTGACGCGGCAGTGGGGCCGTCGCCGCCACCGATGAACACCGAAAGACTCTTGGCAAAAGTTCCGCCCTGGTTCAGACCAATGGCCTGAGCCTGGCGGTTAATTTCGGTCAGCACGCTCTGATATTCGCCGTTTAGCACCGAACGATCTCCGGTGAACGTACCAGACGCGGATTCCGTGGCCAGTGTGCGGGCCCGATCCAGCAGTTGCGAAATGTTGCTGATACCACCATCCATAATCTGGAGCTGGCTCAAGCCGTTGTTGGCGTTCTGAATACCTTGCGTCAGCACGGCCTCATCAGACCGGTAGCCGTTTGCGATGGCCAAGCCGGCTGCGTCGTCGCCGCTCTGGACGATGCGTAGACCGGAGGTCACTTCGTTAATGGTTTGGCTTTGGAAGTTGGCGTTGACTCGCAGGTAGTTCTGCGCCTGCAAGGACGCGATGTTGGTATTGATACTAAATGAACCCACAATATTTCTCCTTAAAATTGAGAACTCGATACCACGAACCTTCACGGTCTCGGACCACCTACGGGTCCAACCCCCGATTTGGCGGCCTAGCGAGAGATTGCCGTTTCCGCTAAGCGGAACCAACACGCTACCCCGGCATGGCCGCGGGCGGCTTAGACTTCCCGATGCTTCGATCGGAAGCCTCTCTCAGTTCTCATTTGTGCTTATCGGGGAGAAGAATGGGTTCTTGAGTTCACGCGCGAAGTTTTTCTAGGGCCCGCTCAAAATCCTTTTTGGCGAGGGTCTGCCCGGCTGCTTCATTCTGCTGCTGGGTGAGCTTCAACTCTTTGCGAAGAATCACGGTTTCCCGTGGCGCCCGGATTCCGATCTTGGCGCCCTGCGATGAAATCGCCAGGATTTCAATTTCGATATCGTCGCCAATCAACACCGATTCACCGGCCCGCCGCCGCAGCACTAACATGCTTGCTCCATAAATCGAGGCACCGGATGTTGGTGCGAATACACCGAATCCTGCCGGATAGCCTGAAGCGCGCGCCGGGTCTTGAGATTCACCACAATGGGCGCCATTAAATTGGCGGTAGCCGAAAGACCGTCGTGGACGGACAGCAATACTAGCACCGCGACTTCGGTTGCGAGCTCCGGCTGACGATCGGCCGCGAGGTCCAGCGCAACTAGATCCTCCCGACATATGCCCAAGCGATACTCCGGAGCCACTACCTGAATCGGAAGCGCTAGAAAACAAAGCGAAGGCCGGGTCATGCTTTGCAGAAAAAGGAGCGGCGAATGTTGCGGCGATTCAATGGGGATGAAGCGCTTTTCGTGCACAAACGCCGGGAGCCCGTCCGGAAAATCGAAAACCGAGTCCTCACGGTACGCCATCGTGCCGAAGTAATGCGTCTCTACCTGTGCCATTCCACGCATTCAACTGCACGTAGCGTGCCGTGGAACAAAGTTTTACGAAGGCGGGGCTTCGGTCTTCTTTTCCGGTTCCTCGGCGGATCGCTCTACCACCAGGGTGAAATTGGAGACTAGCGCCGCAATCGCGCCCAGCCCCGCGAGCAACGGAGCGGCCACCACCCCCACTGCAGCAATGGTGAGCGGGATTTCGAGAAAAGTGTGTCCTTTTTCGTCCTTCAGAATAATCCGGCGGACGTTGCCCTCGTGGAAGATGGTTTTTACTTTGTCCACCAGGTCCTGGCTCTTAATCTTGAACTCTTCGTAGAAAGTTGCCATCGCGACGACGAGTGTAGCACGCGAGCTGCTTACCAATAGCCGGCGTCTTCGTCTGTTTCCTGAGAGACTGGGGGGAAACATGAACGATTTCCGTTACGCTCTTCGAACTTTGCGCCGTTCAACCGGCGTGGCCACGGTGGCCATCACTTCGCTGGCACTCGGGATCGGCGCCACCACCGCGATTTTTTCCTTTACCAACGCGGTGATCTTGAGGTCGCTGCCGGTCCAAAAGCCAAATGAGCTGGTGTTGCTCCGCTATGCCTCTAAAAAAGGGAACATCTTCGACACCCTGGGCTTCGAGGATTACCGGGCTTTGCGCGACGCGCCGGAAGTTCTGACGGGTCTGGCCGCAGTGTCCACCACCAAGATGAACCTGGCGAGCGAGGAGGCCACAGAGCGTGTTCCCGGTCAACTAGTCTCAGGCAACTATTTCCCGCTGCTAGGCGTTCGGCCGCGCATTGGACGGCTCATTGCGCCTGAGGACGATCGCCTGGCTGGGGGCCATCCGGTGTGCGTCATCAGTTACGGATTGTGGCAGAGCCGATTCGGCTCGGCTCCCGGAGTGGTAGGGCGCAACGTAGAGATCAATGGCCGGCCATACACCATTCTGGGCGTGACGCCCGCGGGCTTTGATGGAACTGAGCAAGGCACCCGCGCGCAGTTGTACGTACCGCTAGCGATGGCTGCCCAGATTATTTCCTCGCCGCCCGAGTTGAACTTAGTGGGCCGGCGAAAAGCTGCCGTCACGCTGGCTCAGGCGCAAGCCGTTCTGGATTCCCGCTTCTCAGCGCTGCCCATCGCCAAACAGGAGTTCACCTTCGAGTCATCGAACCGGCACACCACGCCCGGCCCGCGCTCCCGTCTGCTGGTGGTGGATGGGAAACAGGGATTCGACAATCTGCGGTTCGGCTATGAGCGCCCGCTGCTGTTCCTGCTCTTTCTGGTGGGTCTGCTGCTGCTGATCGCCTGCGCCAATGTGGCGAGCCTTCTTGTCGCGCGCGCGTCCGGTCAGCGCAAACAGATCGCCATCCGCCTGGCGCTCGGAGCCAGCCGTTGGGCGTTGGTCCGGCAGCAGCTCGCCGAAAGTATCTTGCTCGCTCTGGGCGGCGCTGCCGGCGGCCTGCTACTGTCGGTTTGGATCTCCGATCTTTTACTCGGTCTCGCGCCTGAAAGCAGACAGATTGACGTGCGCCCGGATTTCGCAGTGCTTGGTTTCTTGCTGGCCGTGGCTGTTCTTACGGTGCTACTTTTCGGGATCGCACCGGCGCTCGAATCCGGAAAGGCGGGCGTAGGACCGGTGCTCAAGACCGATAGCACGGGCGGCGGACGGCGTCGCGGAGCGCTGGCGGGAACGCTGGTGGTGATTCAGGTCGCGCTCTCCATAACGCTGTTAGTCGGCGCGGGACTCCTGCTGCGCAGCTTGCACAATCTGCAGTCCATCCCCATGGGGTTTCAGCCGGAGAATGTCGCTGTGGCGACCATAAACACCAGCGTCAATCACTATAAGCCGGAGCGGACTCACGCGCTTCTTGAAGACCTGATGCAGCGCGCCGAATCCATTCACGGAGTGCGAGCGGTGAGCGCCGCATTGGTCAGCCCGCTCTCTGGCAGCTTGTGGCTGTACTCGGTGGACGTTGCCGGCTATCCAGCGCGGCCCAAGGAAGTCCCCATGACATATATGAACGCGGTGGGTCCCGGCTACTTCGCCACCATCGGCGAGGCGCTAGTCCGCGGACGTGAATTCACCCGCGCCGATCGTGAAGGCGGTCCCTACGTCGCCGTGGTGAATGAACAATTCGCCAAGAAATTCTGGCCGGGCCGCGATCCCATCGGCCAGCGCTTCAAGACGGCCGCGCTGGATGGCAATGAAGCCGAGGTGATAGGCGTGGTCCGCGACTCCATCTATCGCGACGTGCGCGAAGCCAAGCAGGAAATCCTGTATGTCCCGTTGCTCCAAGGTGACTTCGGATCGGCGACATTGCATCTGCGGGTCTCGGGCGATCCAGCACCGGTGTTCAACCAGCTTCGCGCTCAAGCGCGCGCCGCGGATCCCGCCGTGCCGCTGTATGGAATGCGAACGCTCAATGCCCAAATCGGAGAGACCCTTTCGACCGAAAGGATGCTCGCAACGGTATCCACCATTCTGGGTGCGCTTGCGATTGTGCTCGCGATGGTGGGTCTCTACAGCGTCCTGGCGAACGCCGTGGCGCAACGTACCCGGGAGATCGGGATACGCATGGCGCTGGGCGCCGCGCGGACGCAGGTCATCGGCATGGTGATGCGCGACACGCTCCGGATGGTTTTCGTTGGAGTGCTGGTGGGAATCCCCGTTTCGTTGGCAGCCTCGCGCTGGATTGCGTCTTTTCTCTACGGAATCAAGTCGCAGGACCCGCTCACCTATATCGCCATCGCCACGCTGGTGGTAGCGGCTGGTCTGGCGGCCGCCTATGGCCCGTCGCGCCGCGCCTCGCGCGTGGATCCGATGGTGGTTTTGCGCTACGACTGATCGGTCGGTGTGTTTGATTTTTTCACCAACTATCTGTTCCAGCGACCTCGCGGCTGGTTCGGGGTTATACTATAAGTAAATATACCCACGCTCGATCAAGTGATCGGAGCGAAGGGAAAAGAGAGCGCTTTTTTTCATGACCCCATCACGCCGGTTTCTAAGCTTCGCCTGCCCTCTGTTCCTGGTTGCCGGCGCCTTTGGCCAGGACAATTCCGCGGCGTCGAAGCCGGGGACCAGTGCCGACAAAGCGGCCGCTTACTACAACTACTCGCTGGGACATCTGTACTCCGAACTCGCGGGAGCCTCTGGGAGCCGCGAGCTTTTTACGAAAGCCGTCGACAGTTACCGGGCCGCCCTGAAAGCGGATCCGGGCGCAACTTTCATCGCCGAAGAGCTCTCGGATCTCTACATTCAATCCGGCCGGCTGCGCGACGCAGTTACCGAAGCCGAGGACGCCCTGAAGCAGAATCCGGATGACTTGAACTCGCGCCGCTTGCTGGCTCGTATCTACACGCGCCTGATCGGCGATTCGCAAGCCAACCGCATCGACGAAAACATGGTCAAGAAGGCCATCGAACAGTACCAGAAGATTACGGCGGGCGATCCGAAAGACGTGGAGAGCTGGCTCATGCTGGGCCGTCTGGATAAGATTGCGCAGAATTCCACCGACGCGCTGGCTGCGTACAGTAAGGTGCTGGAGCTGGATCCCGACAATGAAGACGCCATGACTGGCCAGGCCATGGTCTACACGGATCTGGGGGATACCAAGAAGGCCGCCGATTTGCTGCGGAAAGTTGCCGACAAGGATCCCAGCCCACGCAGTCTCACGAATCTCGCAAACGTTTACGAACAGTTGAAGGATTATTCCCTGGCGGCTGAAATGCTACGGAAAGCCCTGGAGCAACAGCCCGGCAACGCCGAACTGAAACATGCGCTGGCCCAGGACTTGCTTTTTTCCGATCAGGCCGACGACGCCTTGAAGGTTTATCAGGATCTGATCGAAGAGGATCCGAAGGACGAAGGGGCCCTGCTGCGGATCTCGAAGATCTATCAACAAAAAAGAGATTTTGCGAAGGCGCATGAAGCTGCCGACAAGGCCAAGGAACTGGATCCGAACAACCTCGAGATCGAGTACAACGATGTCAGCTTGCTGAACGCCGAGGGAAGAACTCCGGAAGCTATCAAGGCACTAAAGGGCATTCTCGACTCCACTGCCAAGAAAACCTACAACGCCGACGAGCGGAACAATCGTATTTCCCTTTTGGACGGGCTGGGCGGCCTGTATCAGAAGATGGAACAGTATCCCGCGGCTGTCGAGACCTACCGTCAGATGGCGGAACTGGATCCGGATGCCGCTCCGCGAGCGTTGGCCGAAGTGGTTGAAACCTACCGCTCGGCCAAGGATTTCCCGAAAGCCGAGGCAGAAGCGGAAGCAGCGTCTAAGAAATATCCGAACGACCGGCTGGTGCGCGGCGTGCACGCGTCCCTGCTGGCGGATTTGGGAAAAACCGACCAAGCCGTCGCGGAGACACGTAAGCTTCTGGACGGCAAGAATGACCGCGAGACCTATATCAGTTTGGCCCAGATTTACGACAAAGCCAAGAACTACCCCGAGATGGCGAAGATGCTGGATGCCGCCGAGAAGCTTTCCTCTGGGAATGATGACAAGGAAACGGTGATCTTCATGCGGGGCGCCATGTATGAACGCATGAAGAATTATACGGAGGCGGAAGAGGAATTTCGCAAGGCTCTGGCCCTCAATCCCGACAATGCCTCGGTGCTGAACTATCTGGGCTACATGTTGGCGGATCGTGGCGTTCGCCTGGAAGAAGCTCGAGATCTTATCGCCAAGGCGGTGGAACGGGATCCTAAGAACGGCGCTTATCTAGACAGCCTGGGGTGGGTATTGTTCCGGCTGAACAAGCTGCCGGAAGCGGAAGCGAAGCTGCGCGAGGCGTTAGAGCTGATGTCGCGCGATCCAACCGTTCACGATCATCTTGGCGACGTGTACTTCCACGAAGGCAAGATCCGTGAGGCCATCGCCCAGTGGCAGAGCTCGCTGAAGGAATGGCAATTGAGCGCGCCGAGCGATCAGGATCACACAGAAGTAGCTAAAGTACAGAAGAAGTTGGATGACGCCAAGGTTCGATTGGCCCGTGAGAGCGGCTCGGCCAAGCAGCAGTAAGGATCGTTGAGCCCAATTGCATCGCTCGGTCACGACTCGTCTTTCACTTCTTTTATTCTTCTTCGCCCTGGGCTCGGACGCCCAAAAATTCTACACCTACGTGGATGACCTTGGGCCGGACTACGTGCAGTTGGCCTGGGGCACCGCCGACGGCGTCAATACCATCGGACGCTCGGCCCCTTCGCGCGGAGAAGCTACGGTCCACATCGCCGGCCGGACGCTGGTCACCCAGGCGAATTCAATTATTGTCGCCGATCTCACGCCCGATCACGATTACGCTTACACCGTCTCCATCGGAACCCAAACCATTGGTCAGGGCGAGGTCCGAACCTGGGCGGTGAAAGCTCAGAAGCTAGTCTTCTTCGTGATTGGAGATTTTGGCACCGGCCAAGCCCCGCAGTACAAGATCGCGCGCGTGATGTGGGATGAATTCCAGCGGCGCGCCAAGACCGGCGATCCGGTGCGGTTCATCCTGAGCGTGGGCGACAACATTTACGGCGACATTACGGGTATTTTTGGCGGATTCCTCCACACCGGCGCTGACGACTCCGATTGGGCGAACAAGTTCTTCGAGCCCTATCAACCCTTGCTCGCGCGCGTGCCTTTCTTCCCAACACTCGGAAATCACGACGGCAACGAGAGCGAGAAGCGCGCCGACCTGCCGGCTATTCTCGACAACTTCCCCTATCCGCAAGACAAGCCCGCGCGGTATTACAAGTTCACTTACGGCGATCTGGCCGAATTCTTCGCGTTAGACAGCACCAAGAACAGCGAAACCGGACCGTCGAGGCCCGTGTATCTCGAGAACGGCGATGAGTTCAGGTGGATGCAAGCGGAATTTGCGAAGCCGCATCCACAGTGGGTCATCCCGTTTTTCCACCATCCTCCATTCACGGCCGGACCATTGCACGCCTCTAGCTACGAGCAGCTCAAACACTGGGTGCGTCTATTTGCAGCATCGGGAGTGCAGGTGGTATTCAACGGGCACGAACACAATTTTCAGGTGAGCGAAGCGAATCAAAACACTAGCGGTATTCATTTCATCATCAGCGGCGCCGGCGGTGAACTTCGCACCGGGGACGTCCGGAAGAAAATGAAACACTCGAATATCCTGGCCTGGGCTGAAGAAAATCATTTCCTGGTGGTGGAGATTGAAGGCAAAACCATGCGAGTGACACCGCTGTCCTTCGAGCCGATGAACATTGTAACGAGCGACGGCAGCCCGCTTCCGCTTCCAATCACCATCACGCAAAGGTAAACCGCCATGCCGAGCCGCGGCTGGGAGGGAGCGATACCACGAGTGCCGCCAGGTGGGCGTTGGCGGCGCTTCCTGGTGGTCGCGGCTCAGCTTGACTTCCTGTTTCAAACATGATACAAGTACTACGTTTTCGTTCTAAATAAGGAGACGGATGTTCACTGCCCCCGGCTCACCCAGTGTAGTACGGCTATTGGACGGGCGCCGGGTTGATCCGCGGGCGCATCGGCGCTATCCGATTTCGTTGAGCGTGGACTACAAACTGCTCAACAAGGGCCGGGTTGAGCGTCTGGGATCCGGCCACACTCTGAATGTCAGCACCGGCGGCGCCTGCTTTGAATGCGCCGACCCTCTACCCGCCCAAGGCACCATTGAGCTGATGATGGACTGGCCTTTTTTGTTGCAGGGCGTCTGTCAGCTGAAGCTGGTGATGCGAGGCAGCATAGTTCGCATCGACGGCCAGCGGATCGCCGTTCGAGTGCAACGCCACGAGTTTCGCACGGCCGGCGCTCGGACCTTGCGTGTCGTCCCGGCCGGGTGAGAATCCAGGCGCCCCCCTTCCAAGCGCAAACAATCGATACGTTTTGTTTGTTGACTATTACTTTCGTTTTCCTATACTATTATCAAAACCCTCTGGGTGGAGGGAAGTGTTCGAAAAGGGAATCGAGGGGAGGTCGTAATGCCAAGAAACTCATTGAAACTGGTGCAGATTACAGTATTGTTGGGTCTGGTCCCCGCATTCGTCTTGGGACAGGCCAGCTTTGAGGCCCAAGTCCGCGGCGTCGTGCATGACCCGAGCGGCGGAGTAATTGCCGGAGCCAAAATCACCATCACAGATGTTGGAACAGGCATCTCCAACACGGCCTCGACAGACGATCGAGGCTTCTACATCTTCAATGGATTGCACCCCGCCACATATACGGTTAAGGCTGAGATGGCGGGTTTTCGGCCGGAGGAAACCAAGAACGTCGTTCTCGGCGTCAGCCAGCACACCAACATCGATTTTTCCCTCGAAGTGGGCCAAGTGCAGTCCTCCGTAACCGTGGTGGAGGCGAAGCCTACGCTCGATACCGGGAGCGCGGAAATTGGCACCACTATCAGCGGCGAATACACGCGCGAGATGCCGCTGTATGGCCGCAGCTATTTTGGCTTGGTATTTCTCTCGGGCGGGGTGACGGAGGCGGCCGGCAACGGTATCCGCGACAACTACCCATCCGGTACCAACTTCGTGTCGAACGGCCAACGGAACGCAACGGCGGAAGTCCGCTTCGACGGCGCTCCCCTCAGTGCGCCGGAGCAGGGCGAGGGCGGAAATTCGAACGTTTACTACACGCCGTCGGTGGAGGTGATCCAGGAATTCAAGGTTGAGAATAACAGCTTCTCGGCGGAATACGGAAACAACGGCGGCACGGTTCTTAACATCATGATGAAGCAGGGCGGAAACCAGATTCACGGCAGCGGCTGGTGGTTTGGCCAGCGGGATGCCATGGACGCCAACGACTTCTTCAGCAATCAGGCCGGAATTCCCAAGCCGCCTCACACCCACAATCAATACGGCGGCGCAATCTCAGGCCCGATCAAGAAGAACAAGACTTTTTTCCTTTTCGATTACGAACGTCAGAACGATGTCAGCTCATCGCAGACCGTCGCCACCATGCCGACGGCTTTAGAGCGCACCGGGAATTTCTCGCAAGACTTCACCTACGACGAAAACGGGAATCTTGCGCCTGTGACCATCTACAACCCGAAATCCATTGATGCCAACGGCAACCGCACGCCGTTTCCGAACAATACAATTCCGGTGAGCATGCTGGATACGGTAGCTAAAAATCTGCTCGCTTATTTTCCGGAGCCCAACGTCACGGGCGATGCCGGCACCAACTACAACAACTTTCGCCGCAACGTCCAGTCCATCTACACCGGTTATCAGTTCGACGCGCGGGTGGATCACAATTTCAACGACAACAATCACCTGGGTATTCGCTACAGCCGCGGCCATTACGTCAACCCGACGGGCGAAACCTACGTCGACGATTCGTATACATACAAGACCGATGTGCACAACGCCGTGGTGGACTACACGTGGACCATCAGTCCCAACCTTCTGTACACCGGCCGCATCGGCCTGGATTTGGCGATTGCGCCGGGATACACCAACTATCCAAATCTGACCAGTGTAGGTTTCCCAAGCATCCTGGAAGCCAATGGACTCACGCGCATGCCGATGATCGAATTCGATGAGACCTACACCAACCTGTTCGACCAGTGCTGCGTGGATACACACTTCAGCCACACCCTGTACACATATTCGTCGGAACTGGTTTGGGTGAAGGGATCGCACTCCATCAAATTCGGCGGCGAGCAGCGGCTTTTCTTCAATAACTTTTGGCAGCCGGATAATCCCACGGGTCTTTTCAACTTCGGACCGGACGCCACAAATGCGCAGCCGGGCAACGGCATTGTCACGCAGGGCGATCCGTTCGCCAGTTTCCTGCTGGGATTTGGAGATAACACCAGCGGTCCATTGAATATCAAACCGCCGGTCGCCAATAAATCCAAAGAAACAGCGTTCTACGTTCAGGATGACTGGAAGGTGAATGCGAAGCTGACCTTGAATATCGGGTTGCGATATGAGTGGAGCACGCCCTATACTGAACGATTCAACCGGGAGACGTTTTCGGATTTCACGGCGTCGAGCGGCGTGAATGTCCCTGGCCTCGGGGTTTTGAACGGCACTACGGTTTTTGCGAGCCCTGGGCAACGTACGGTTCCGATCGATCGAACCAACTTCGCGCCGCGATTGGGCATGGCCTACAGCTGGGATTCGAAGACTGTGATCCGGGCCGGCGCCGGCATCTACTACGGCGCGAACATCGCCACCAATTTTCAATATCCGGGCCCGCCCTTCTACAAGTCCGCGCCCATCTATTTCTCCAAGGATTTTTACCAGACGCAATACGCCACCTTGGAGAATCCGTTCCCGGCCGGGCTGCCGCCTCCCCAAGGCACGACATACGGCGCTCTGGCCCAATGGGGGTTCAGCAATTCGAGCGATCTCAGCTATGAGACCGACCGGAATCCGCAAATCTATCAGTGGAGCGGCGGAGTTCAGCGGCTGTTGCCATCGGACATTGTGGTGGCCGTGGATTATTCCGCCAACCGGAGTACTCACCTTTCGTGGGGCAGTTATGCCACCGGAACCCGGAACCAGAACTTCATTCCATCCTCTGTCGCGAAGAATTACACCACAGAGCAATTAAATGCCCTGGTGCCGAATCCATTTCAATCGTTGTTCGTCGGTCCGAATGCCATCTTCAACGAACCAGATTCGCGATACAACGATCCGACTATCCCGCTGCTGAACCTGTTGCGGCCATATCCGCAGTTCGATGGCGAATTCGACGGGTTCCCAAATTTCGGCGCGAACTCGCGGTACGATTCCATGCAGGTGCGATTCGAGAAGCGCACCGGTAAATACTTTACGATTCAGGGCAGCTATACGCTTTCCCGAAATACGGACGACATTTCCTCCGGCAACAATAGCTGGGTGGGATGGTATAGCGTGGGAGGGCCACAGGCGCTGGACCAGCTCAAGAATGAGACGAGCCTGAGCGCTAACAATGCGACGAATCGTGTGGCGGCGGCATTCACCGCTCAGATTCCGGTTGGCCGTGGCCTTTTGATCGGCAACAACATGAATCGCGTGCTGGATACAGTGATTGGCGGCTGGTCGGCATCCTCGAATGTTACGCTGCAGAGCGGACAACCTGTAGCTATCCGGATGGCTATCAATCGCCTGGCGGATGGATTCCAGCGGCCGAACGTAACCTGCGCCGATCCCAGCACGGGAATCAGTTTTCACACTGCGGCGGCCGCGCTGCTCAATGGAGCGTCCAGCGGCTTCAGCGTCTTCAATCCCAACTGCTTCGCCGATCCTGGGGACCAGCAGCTAGGCAACGCTCCCCGGTATTTCGACAATCTGTTTTCGCAGGGTATTGAAAATGTAGACCTGGCGCTGCGGAAGCAAGTTACCGTCCGGGAACGCCTGAAGCTTCAGGTTCGCTTAGAGGCGTTCAATGCTTTCAACGGAACGCGCTTCGATCGTGCCAACTATCAATTCGGCGCGGGAGGCTTTGGTCAGGTCACCAATCTTGCCAATGGATGGCACGCGCGCCAAGTTCAGGTGGTTGTTCGTGGCGAATTCTGATGACAATCCAGGGTGGCGCGTTTTTCTTACTTCTCGGCGTTGCGTACGCCCAGACCAACCAGGACTGGACTCACTTCGTTCGCATCGCGGGTAACGGCCTGACGTCCACCAATGCGGATCAAATTGTTCAACGCGCCACAGCCAGCAACGTCTTCGGCATTGAAGTAGACAACGATATTCCGGGCCGATACGAGAGCTTTGTCGACCCTACGGAAAAGCTGAAGGCTATCCACGCAGCCGCCGAGAAGGCGCACGCTGCCGGCAATTACGCTTTCGTGTATATCGCGGGCACCGAATGCATCACAGCGCACGCCGCCCAAGCCGCTCACAGCATGGCCAAGGACCATCCCGACTGGCTGCAGCGCAACATCAAGGGGGAACCGGCGATGTTCGGCGGCGGCACCGAGTTTTGGATTCGCGAGGGCGACGAAGACGTTTGGGTCTCCCCTTTTGCCAAAGAGTGGCGCAAGATCTACATGCAACGCGTCCGGCAAATCGCGGCCACCGGGATTGATGGCGTCTACGTAGACATTCCGTATTGGATGACGCACTTCACGGCCTGGGAAAATACCTGGGCCAGCTTTGACGATTCGACAGTGGCCGCTTTCAAAGCCAAGACCGGCCTCAACGCAAAGACCGATCTGAAGCTGGGCGACTTCAAGGATGCGAACTTCCGCAAATGGGTGGATTTCCGCATCGAGGCGCTCACTGATTTCATGCGGGAAATCGACGCCAATGCAAAGGCCGTGAATCCAAAGTGCAAGACCATTGCCGAGATCTACCCGGGTATCGAGGAAAGCGCCGTCCGTGTGGGCGCGGACGTCTACGATATGTATCCGGTGGTGGATACCATCGCACATGAATACTCCACCGGCGGCATGTCCGCCAGCCGCACACCGCTCACGTGGTTTCAGGACATGATCGGCATGTATTCGTTCCGAGCTTTCGCCGGAGCGAAGCCAAGCTGGATGTTGAGTTATTCTTGGGAAAAAGAAAAGCGCATCGCACCCGGCGAAGCCATGAAGAATCTGGCGATGGCTCAGCTAATGGCGGGAACCAATACCTGGGATGCACAGGGGCATGTGATGTCTGGTTCAAACGACATCCAAACGCGTACCCAGATCTTTGAGTGGATCAAGAACCACGAGAGAACTTTCTTCCTTCCGCGGCAACCGATTCAACCCATCGGTGTTTACTTCTCGCAAAAAACCCGGAACTATTTCGCAGATGAATTCATCAATTCCTACCGTGGTGTCATGCTGCTTCTGCTGCAGTCGCACCTGGAGTTCCAGATTGTTACTCCACGAACCCTAGCCAGCTTTCACGGTGGAGTGCTGATTCTTCCGGACGCTCGCTGCCTGAGCACAGAAGAACTGAGCTCACTGAACTCTTATGTGGCTTCCGGCAAAACTCTCATCGCCACCGGACAAACCGGAATGTTTGACGAGACCGGTGCGCCGCGGGCAACCAACGCAATCCAGGTGCGATATCCCGACTGTCCCGGCAAAGCGTACTACGCGGCGCTGAAAAAGGAATTCAACCAAGGGGCGGCGGCCGAAGTCGACAACTTGAGAACGAAATACCTCGGCCAGATTCTGGCCGGCTCCGTCTACAAGCCCGACGTCCAAATCGAAGCGTCGCCATTCGTTTCCACACAAATCACACGCGTGGATGGTCACGTCTCCGTATTTTTAGCGAACTTCGCGGGACTGAAATCCAAGGAAGTCGCGCGGCAGACACCGGCGCAAAATGTGAAGATAACATTCCCGGCCGATGCGACACACAGCATCACGCTGCTCCCATTTCTGGGCGAACCGCGGAAGATCGAAGGAACTTTCCGCGACGGCAAGCTTTCCTGCGAAATACCCAGCATCGAAAAGGGCGCCGCGGTTTGGGTGGAATAAATTCGCCCTATCATAGAGGGATGGCCGATCCGCTGCTCCAATGGCGCAAGGAATTTCCCGTCCTCGACAAGACCGTTTATCTAATCAGTCATTCGCTTGGCGCTATGCCTGGCCGCACGCGCGATCGGCTGAATGAGTACGCCGACATCTGGTCCACGCGCTCCATTCGGGCGTGGGAAGAAGTCTGGTGGGAAATGCCCATCACCGTCGGCAATCTGATCGGAAAGATTATCGGCGCGGGCGAGGGCGAAGTAACGATGCATCCCAATGTATCGGTGGCGCAATCCATCGTGGCTTCGTGTTTCGATTGGTGCGGCAAGCGCAACAAGGTGGTGTCGGAAGGCCTCAACTTTCCTTCAAACCTCTATATACACCACCAGCTCGAATCCCTGGGTGCGCGCGTGGTCACAATTCCATCCGAGGACGAGATCACCGTTCCACTGGATCAACTGTTACGAGCCATTGACGAAGAGACATTGTTGGTCTCGGTATCGCATGTCATTTACAAAAGCGCCTACATTCAGGACCTCGCCTCGATCACGCGACGCGCTCACGAAGTGGGAGCGCTGGTGATCGCCGACATTTATCAATCCGCCGGCACGGTCCCGGTCAACGTGCGGGAACTCGGCGTGGATTTCGCCACCGGAGGATCCGTGAAGTGGTTGTGCGGCGGACCGGGCGCGGGCTACCTGTATGTGCGCCGCGATCTGTGGCCCACGCTAGAGCCGCGCCTCACCGGTTGGGTGGCGCATCGCAATCCCTTTGCATTCGATCCCGGCCCCATCGATTTTGCGCCGGACGCCCATCGTTTCCTCAATGGCACGCCGAATATTCCCGGATTGTATGCGGCCCGATCCGGATACGAGATTATCGGCGAAGTGGGCGTGGAGAACATCCGCGCCAAGTCCATTCGCCAGACATCCAGACTGATTGCTCTCGCCGAAGAGGCCGGGTATCCAGTGAATTCGCCCGAAGATTCGTCACAGCGCGGCGGAACGGTCACGCTGGATATTCCGAATGCATACGAGGTGACGCAGGAATTGCTGCGGCGTGACTTCTTGCTGGATTACCGGCCCGGCGCCGGCATCCGCATCGCGCCGCATTTTTATACCAAGGATGAAGAGCTGGATCAGGTGATGCAGGAGATTCAGTCCATCGCGCGCACAGGCTCCCTTACGGTGGCGGTTCAGTAACTTTCGGCTTCCTCAAAAACCTTCGCGAAAAACTCGCGCGAGGACGGCGAGCACCCAATGTGCAGCGTATCGCCTGTCACTTGGATGAAGCCCAAGTATCCATCCCAGCCCATATCATCAAGAATAAAGTTCAAACATTCGCGCTCGCCGGGCGGCAGGTTCGAACGATCAATGTCGAACACCTGCCCGGTGGAATGTTCCGGGAACTCCGGGTCTACCAGCAGCGTGCCAGCCTCAGCCGGCCGGTCGTTCGTGCTGACCAACTCCACGACTTGCAAAGGCACGAAGTGTTCACCCTTGGGTTTGTGCTCTTCAAATAGACGCCGGGTCTCGAAAGCGATATAAAGTAGCGTGCCCATGGCGGCGGGCGAGGCCTGCAAGTAAAGATCGGGATCGCTCGAAAGCTTCGGCAACGTAAAACCAAAAAGCTTCGGATCGTCGAGAGCCTTCACCAGTCCCTCAGCCTTTTTCAAATCGCTAGCGGACCGATAGAATATGTCTTCGGACTTCAACCAGACCATCAGACGGTCGTTCGCGCGCCGCGCCGGATTCGTCGGGTTGCGATACTCGTCCACGAGTTCCCGAAATGTTGCGCGATCGGCCTGATACAAGTTCAAGAGTTGCTCAGCGCGCATGATGCGGAACCAGTAGGTAGGCGAATAATCGCGCTGCATGTGGCGTTGAATGGCTTCGTATAGATCGCGGTGCAAGGCCGGGCTGGCGGCGAAAAACATGCCAGCCACCGTTGGCTGTTTTTGACTCAGCGCCGCTTGCGCGAGGGGAAGCAGTTCTGAAATGCATCCCTCGCCGCAATGATAGGCGAAGACCGCCCAATCCCGGCCGCCGAACTTGTTCTCCATGCGCGCCAGGTAATTGGCGGCGGCAGGCACGGCTCGCTCGGGATTCAGGCGGTCGTCACGCACGGTCACCGTATAAGGCGAGCGGTGCCGCACCACCCGATAAACCGGTTTGGCATTCTTGCGACGCACCAATTTGCGTTCGGTGGTGATCTTGAACCGCGTGAGGCGAACCACACGCAAACCCGCCGCGCGCGCCGTGGCCTCGGAAAATTGCATGATGCCCTTGGGGCCAGCCGGACTCACCGCGTTCGAGTCGCCCCAGCTCTCCAGGTACGCTACGGCGGAAATCAGCGACGCCGGCAAGCCACTGGAAGCAGCCGCGCGGTCAAAAATCCGCGCAAGGCGCGCGCTGGTGATTCGCTCCGCTCCGGAAACGGCCTGCGGTTCGCGCAGTATGGCGAAAGTCTCCGACTCGATCATGCGATCGGTGCGGTCGTCCAGCACGCGGGGAGTTATTTCCGCGCGGTCCACGCCCACTCCGGAGAGGCGATGCTCGGGGGTGAAATATTCAGGCCTGGCGAATACTTGGTCACCGCACAGACACACTAATATTGCTACTGCAGTGGGACGCCAGAGGTACGCCACTCTTCCTTGATTTTACCAGAGCCAGGGGCGATGGCAACAGAAATGGCCTAAAATGTTTCGGACCCGGAACGCGGGTATAATGGCGAGTAGTTAACCCCATGCGAGCGATTGCTCTTTTCGTGGTCGCCTCAGCGGCGCTTTCCGCGTCCGAAACCACGGTGATCTACGATGGCGTGACATCTAGCCTGTCCGATGCCTTGAGTGAACCCGAGAATCTCTGGGTTACGCTTCCCGGCCTCACGCGCGCCACTCGATTCGTCCTGAAACCGCAAGGCGCATGCCTGGATGAGTTCTGCGTTCCGATTCCGAAATCGCGCGAAGCGGCGTTTCTGAGGAACGAGCGTGGCCAGAAGTTTTTCAACCTGACCGAGCTTGCCAGAACCCTGAAGCAGCCGGCCGTTCACGATGACGCTAACAGCATCTGGCTGTTCGGATCGCGCCCGGAATCGCTCATGAAGATTGCGAACACGTTGGAAGCGCCAGATTTCACGCTGCCCGATTGGAAGGGCGCGTCCCGCTCCCTGCATGAGTTCCGCGGAAAACGAGTTTTGCTGATCACCTGGGCCTCCTGGTGAGGCTGCCGCTTCGACCTGCCGGGCTGGCAGAAATTCTACGCGGAGAACAAGAGCAAGAATTTCGAAATCGTTTCCGTTGCCGAAGATATCGGAGGCATCAAGGACGCCGGTCCGTGGATTGAGAAAGCCAATCCCAAGTACACAGTGCTGGTTGACGAAAAACACACCGTAGCGACGCTGTACGGAATGGTCAACGTGCCCACCGCAGTCTGGATCGACGAGCGAGGCAAAATCGTTCGGCCAACTGAAGTCGCATTCATCGACAATCGCTACAAAGCAATGCACGGCATCGACGCGCAGCCGTATCTCACTGGATTGCTCGATTGGCTGGATAAAGGCGACAAGAGTATTTATGCGATGAGCGCGGATCAATTGCGCGAGCATCTGAATCAGTTCACGCCCCAGAATCTTTTAGCCGATGCGAATTTCAAAATGGGGCAGTATCTGGTGAGCGCCGGTCACGCCCGCGACGCGATCGCGTATTTCAAAGCCGCGCAATCGCTGCGGCCGGATGATTGGAACTACAAGCGAAACGCGTGGCTGTTCGCCGATCCGGACAAGGACTACGGCACCAACTTCGGAAAAGAAGTGAAGGCCCTGAACGGCAAGCCTTACTACCCCGCGCCCGATTTGCCTAAAGCGCCCGCGTCCATCCCCCATCCACCGGAATTGAAACCCCAGTGATGTAACTCGCACGCTCGGACGCGAGGAACACCACTAGATTGGCGAATTCCTCCGGCGTACCGACGCGTCCCAACGGGATCTGCGCTTCCGGATGCACATCCAGTTTCTTCAATCGTTCCGTCGCCGTGTAGCCTGGGCAAACATTATTCACCAAAACATTGTGCGTAGCGTACTCATTGGAAAGGCTCTTCACCAGGCCACGCACTGCGGAGCGCGCCGCGTTCGAGAGAATCAGGCCGTCCACCGGTTGCAGCACGGCGACTGAAGAAATCGCAATCAGCCGACCCCAGCGCTGCTCTTTCATGTGCGGCAGCACGGCTTGTGCGAAATACAGTGTGCTCATGAAATTTAGATCCACTGCCGATCGCCAGTCCTCGATGGATGTGTCCGCGAACTTTCTCGCGGGCGGGCCACCGGCGTTTGTTACGCAGATGTCCACGCGTCCAAATTTGCGCACGACCGCTTCGACGAATTCTCGGACCTGTGCTTCCACGATGACATCCACCGTTTGAGCCAACACCTCGGTTGGGATCTCCGCCGCCGTTTGGCGCAATTCTTCCTGGCCGCGTGCGCAAATTGCGATCTTGGCGCCTTCGGCTGCCAGTCCCAACGCGACGGCTTTACCCAGCCCTTTGCTCGATGCCGCAACAATGGCTACGCGATCCTTCAGCCCGAGATCCATCAAAAATCCCAATCCAGAATGCTTTTCCGCACGGTTTCCCATTCGCGCGCACGGGGATCGATCAACTCGAAGTGGCCGGCGCCTTTGAGCGCGACCAACTTCGCGTTCTGCGATTTTTTCGCGAACCGCTCGCTCATTTCGAATGGGACAATCTGGTCCGCGGTGCCATGCACCATGCGCTGCGGGGCGGAAATTGGCAACAGCTCGATGGGAGATGTCGAGTCGTAGCGCTGCGGCACCTGCTCCGGCGATCCGCCTAGAAATTGCTTCACCACGCCGCCGCTGAGTTGCAGCGCCCAGGCGCGGCGCAAGTCCGATACGGCTGCCAGTGGAACGACGCCTCGCAGATCGACAGCCATTTGGGCAGCCAGCCAGAGGACCAATTGACCGCCCGCGGAATGCCCGGCCGCGATCATGCGCCGCATGTCCAGTGGATAGCGCCGTGATAGTGCCTTGATGTGTTCTGAGCCGTGCAGCACGTCTTCCAGAGTGCCCGGCCAGCCTCCACCCGCATCGCCAATCCGGCGATATTCAATGTTCCATGTCGCCGCGCCTGCTCGGGCCAGCGCCGCACACAGATGTCCGGCGTGATCCAGATTGTAGGCGGCTCTCCAGAATCCGCCGTGAATGAAGATGACCACGGGATGCGGACCTGGTCCAGCGGGCAATCTCAGATCGCCGAACTGCAACGAATCCTTGCCGTACGGAATCCGCGCATCGGCCTTGGGCGGCGCGAGCGTGAGAATCTCCTGACCGGCCAGGGATGCTGCCGCACTTGCGCCAAGGAAAATTCGCCGGGTCACCGCAACTGATTCTCCACCTCTTCCAACCAATCCGGACGCTTCAACACCTCGCGCGGCTTGCTGCCGTCCGGTGGACCGATGATGCCTTCACGCTGCATCATATCCAGGATTCTGGCCGCGCGACCGTAACCTAGGCGTAACCGGCGCTGCAGCGTGGATGTCGACGCTTTGCCCATTTCCAGCACCACGCGCACGGCATCGGTATAGGCAGGATCGTCGGCGCCTTCAAATTCGGCGCCCTCGGCTTCTTCGCCCTCCTCAGCCGGAGGAGCCAGCAGGAAGGTCTGATCGTAATCCGGCCGGGCTTGATTTTTCCAAAATTCCACCACGCGATTGGTTTCCGCCTCGGTCACAAATGCCCCGTGCACGCGAATCAGCCGCGAAGAACCCGGCGGCAGAAACAGCATGTCGCCCTTCCCTAACAGGTGTTCAGCGCCCATGATGTCGAGCACGGTGCGAGAATCCACGCGCGTGGCCACGCGGAAGCTGATGCGCGAAGGAAAATTCGCTTTGATCAATCCCGTGATCACGTCCACGCTGGGCCTTTGCGTGGCCAGCACCAGGTGCATGCCCACGGCGCGCGCCATTTGCGCCAGGCGCGTAACGGCTTCTTCCACGTTTCCGCGTTCCACCATCATCAGATCCGCCAACTCGTCGATGAGGATCAGAATGTAGGGAAGCGGCCGCAGATCTTCCGCGGTCATCGGTTCGTCTTCATCGAACAGGCTGCGCGGCTCATTCTGCAGTTGCTTCATCTTTCGATTGTATTGATCGATATTGCGAACGCCCTGCCCGGCCAGCAGCTTCAAGCGCCGCTCCATTTCGAGTACCGCGTTGCGCAGCGCGTTTGTGGCTTTTTTCGCATCCGTAATCACCGGCGTCAGTAGATGCGGTATGCCCTCGTACAAGCCCATCTCCAGACGTTTCGGATCCACCAGGATCATGCGCACCTCATCCGGAGTCGCTTTATAGAGAATCGACATGATCATAGAATTCAGCATCACGCTTTTGCCGGCGCCCGTCGACCCGGCGATTAGCAGGTGCGGCATGGATTCCAGCGCGGCGACTTTGATGCGTCCGCTGATGTCTTTGCCCAGGCAGATGGTTAGCCGGGAATTCGATTCGTTGAATTCCTCCGATTCCAGTATCTGGCGCAGGCTGATCAGCTCGCGCCGCGAATTGGGAACCTCGATTCCGACAGTCGGCTTGCCCGGAATGCGTTCGATCAGGATCGACTCCGCTTGCAATCCCAGGCACAGATCTTCCGAGAGCGTCGTGATCCGGCTGTATTTGATGCCCGCTTCCGGTTTGAATTCGAACGTGGTGACCACGGGGCCCGGATTGATCTGCACTACATTTCCACGAACGTTGAACTCTTCGAATTTCGCCTTGATGCGCGTGGCTATTTCTTTGAGCTCGATGGAATCGTAAGAGTTGCGGCCAGGGATTTCGTTGAGCAGATCAGTTGTGGGCAGGCGATATTCCGGATGCTCGGTAACTTCCGGAGCCGTGGGAAATCGTCCGCGCGTCAAGCCTGGCGCGGGCGCCGCCGCTTCTACGGGAGCCGGGGCCGGCGGTGGAGCGGGCGGATCGTATTCGAGGGTATGGATGGGAATCTCTTCGGGGTCCGCCGCTCGGGGTGGTTCTTCGGCACCAGCTGCTGCGGCCCGTGCTCGTTTCAGCTCTGCTGACGCTTCCCGAACAGCTTGCTTCGTCTCACCCAGCGCTTCCTTCTCCGCTCTCCGCTGTGCGCGAGCTTCAGCGCGCTCCAATGCAACCTGGCGGCGTTCAGTGCGCCATTTATCCCAGCGCACTAAAGCATTTCTCAGCAATCCCAATGGGCCTGCCAGCCACTTGGCGAAAGTCGCCATGGAAAAAGTAGAGATCAAGTAGAGAGACAGAATCAAACAAATGGATGTGAGCAACGCAGCGCCGGTGAGATTGAGCGATGCCGTCAGGGAATCGGCCAGCAGGACACCGAGTATGCCGCCCGCCGAGAATGCGCCATTCCAAGGGTGCCACGAGGGCAGCAGCGAAAGCCCAGCGCAAATACTGAGAAGGAGCAAACCCGAACCGAACACTTTGATAAGAGGCGCGCTAATTTCTGCGGAACGAACCCAACGCCAGGCCAGCATCCACAGCAGCACCGGGATGGCGAAGGCGCTGAGTCCTAGAACTTGCAAGCAAAGGTCGGAAGTGTAGGATCCAGCAAGGCCGGTCAGATTGTGGGCACGTAGAGCGCCGGATGCCGAGTTCCAGGAAGGATCCCGCGGGTGATAGGAAACCAGGCTGAGGCTGAAGAAGAGTCCGGCGAACAGAAACACTAATGCGCCGGCTTCATTCAACCTGTGGAAGCGAGTAGGTCCTAGAATCTTCATTCCGCGGTGAAGCGGAAAAATGCAGCAAGAGCGATTACTATTATGCCAAAAACGATGCGATAGTACACGAACAGCATCAGGCTGTGGCGGCGGAGGTAGCGGAGAAAGAACGCGATGACTATTGCGCCCAGGATAGCGCTCAGTACGGTGCCCACCAGGAAGGGCATTTTCATGTCGGGCGGGATGCCACCGTGTTTGTGGATGTCCCAGCCTTTTTTGAGAGCCGCCGCGGCGATAGCGGGGGCGGAAAGCAGGAACGAAAAGCGCGCGGACGTCTCACGATCGAGGCCGCGGAACATGCCGGCGGTGATGGTGATTCCGCTGCGCGACGTGCCGGGCACAACGGCGAGGGCTTGTGCGATTCCGATGGTCAGACCGTCGGCCCAGTTGATCTGGCTCATGGGCTTGGTTCCTGCGCCCCTGCGTTCGGCGATCCACATGACGATGCCGATGACGATCAGCATGGTGCCGATCAGATAGGGATTGCGCCAGGTGCTTTCGGCTTGTTTGTTGAACAAAAATCCAATGACGCCGATCGGGATGGACGCTATCGCGAGCAACCATAGCAGCGAGCGGTTTTGCTTGAGCTGGGGATCGGTCCCGGCGCGCAGCCCCAATCCCTGGCCGATGATCTGCACCCAATCCTTGAAAAAGTAGATGAGAATCGCGGCCAGAGTGCCGGCGTGCAGAGCGACATCGAACGTCAGTCCGGGATCTTTCCAGCCGAACAGCCAGGGCGCGACTTCAAGATGCGCCGAACTGCTGACGGGAGCGAACTCGGTGAGCGCTTGAATGACGGCGAGGACGATGACCTGGTAGAGAGGCATGGAATTAGCTATCGTAACATCGAATTCTTCGCCTGTTTCTGGTTTCTTGTTTCTGGTTTCTGGTTACATCAGTGGGCTTTCCCGAACCAGAAACCAGGAACCAGAAACTAGAAACGCGTTTACCGCACCACAACTTTCGCCAGACCGGCGTTGTTCGCGGTATCGTACGCTCGGACCACCAGCAGGTGCTCGCCCGCGCGGAGCTTGTCGACTACGATGTGGAACTGCTCGCGCGGCGAATCCGTTACACCGTCGGCTGCCTCCACCGGGACCCACGCGCCGGCGTCAATCGAGTATTCGCAGCGGCGCAGCGGTGAAGTGCTGTCCACCACGTCCGCATCCACTTCCAGATGGCTGTCGGCGCGCCGGGGAGCACTCAGCGTAACCACGGGAGGCGTGTTATCGATCAACACGGGCGAGCTCACCAACTCGTCTTGGCGCGCGACATTGGGAGGGTTCGAAGGACGGTCAGAAGCCACGACGCGAAAATAGTAGCGGCCGTCGGCCAGGATGTCGCCATCCAGCAGCAGCGTGTTCTCCGCCATATTCGCGCGCAACAGCTTCCATTCCGTTTCATCTTCGCCGCGGAAATACAGCGCGTAGGTCAAGCGGTCGCCATCCGGATCGTCCGCCTGCCAGGTGATCTGGATCTGCGAATTGGGACCGCGCGAAAGAGCTTGCGTCGGCGTGCCGGCCGGAGTTGAGGATTCGCCTGTATCTGTCACCGTGATGCTGTAAGCAGCCGATGCGGAGCTGGAGGCCTTGGACTGCGACGAACCACTCGGCGCTTGCGTGGTCACATTTATGCTTCGAACCACCGGCGGATTATTCTGCGGAAGGTAAGCGATGCTGACGTTCTCGACAGCCGCGCCGGGCCCCCTCAGCTCCGCGCGCCATTGAATGTAGCGGGCATTCGGACTCCGAACCAGGGAGTTCGGCGGATCCGCAAGCGGCTGCCAGTCGCTCCAGGTTTTGTCCGGGCGCGCGGAGTTTCCAGAGCGTGTGGAGAAGACCGCCTTTCCCGAAGGGCCACGCCAGCTCATGCGTCCCCAGCGGGCGACGGTGCCGGAATCGTGCACCGGCGATTCGTATGTGCCGGTTATCCCCTCGGCATCGGCCAATCGGAAGAGCTTGCCCATGTCCCCGGTCGCGGCCAGCAGACCGCCGGGCGCGGCCATCAAACGCGTGGCTTCGCCTTCGTTGGTTTCCACAAGCAGCGTGGCTTTGCGATCGGGGTGCAGGCGGTAGATCCGGCCTTGTCCATCAGTGGCGAAGACGATGCCGCCATCCGGTTCCACAATCATGCTGTAGACGTTTTCGTCCTTCGAGCTCCACAGAGTTTCCACCGTGGAATCGGAATTGATTTTATACACCGCGGATTTGTCGACGCCCGGTATTTCGACCAGCGGACTGGTTACCGCCGTAACGGCTTGGCCCACCTGTGCGGCTGGCCTGGATGAATCCGCTCTCGGTTTAATGTCGGCGCCGGCTTGGGTGTCCGAAACAGTGATGGAGGTGGGTGGCGCAGTTACGGTGACGCTGATGGGCGCTGCCACGCCCGCATTCTGCGTCCCGCTGGATCTGGCGATGGAACCGCCCAACGCCGCTGCGTACACGGTGCCGTCGGGCATGGGAACGATAGAGCGGATTTCTGGCAAATTCGCGTCGTACAAGACGAAAGCTTTGTCGGGCGCGCTGATGCGGTAGATGATGCCGTTCGGTTCAGTGCCCGCCAGCGTGTTTCCTTGCGAATCGAACGCGAGCGCGGTTACGTGCGATTGCCCGGTATCATAGTAAAGCTCCGCCTTGCCTGATTTGTCCACTCGATAGACATTGGCGGGCTCTCCCGAGCCCACAAACAAGCTCCCGTCCTTTGCGAACGCGAGCGACCAGATGTACTTGGCCTTGGGCACGTAGAATTCGGAGGCTTTGCCCTTCTCGATGCGATAGACTTTTCCGTCCGGCGAAGTAGCAGCGTAGACGACACCCGCGGCGTCCACGGCGACTGCGAAAACTTCCGGCTGATCTGCGGTCCAGACCAAGGTGCCGGCGCCCGAAGCATCGATTCGATACACGCGGCCGCGATGCCCGGTCCCCACGTAAAAGGAACCGTCCGGCGCTCCAGCAATGCTCCAGATCACCGGTTGACCGGATGAGAAAACAGTTTCGAGCTTGGGCGCAAGCATCAGCTTTCCGTCGCGGTCCAGCGAAACGCCGGTGAAGTGGCCTTTCAGAAAATCCTGACACGTGTTCATCTCCCAGGTTGTTGTGGTCGCCGCGTGGAGAGACGCGATTGCCAAAAGGCACAAAGTTGCGAGACGGTTCATTCCTTCACTTCCACGGAAACGTTCTTGGATCCGGTCACTACCACGTTGCCGGTTTCAATCAACAGCTCGTCGATCTTCGAACCGCGTGCGAACCACGTCCCCTGCGCTGCTTGCGCCTTCGCGAGAATCAGGCCGAGCGATGGCGGCGGATCCGGCAAATCCTCGCCTTGCACCTGATAGGCCGGATCGGTCCGCCACACTCGCACGTAGGCGTTCGTGTTGGGACGCAGCTCGTTCAAGAATGAAACCACCTGGGTGGGTGACTTGAGAACCGTGGAGGCCAATTGCTGATAGTCGAGCAGGTTCGAATACGAGGCATCTGAAACCGTAAAGTTGAGCGTGCCATAAGGAGCGCCGACTGGAACCGTGTAGCGCACGGTCTTCTCCGCTTCCACTCCGTTCTCTTCGGTGAAGGTGACGGTCAAATCCACAGGCTGGCCGGGGTGAACGTCCTTGCGCGATGCGGTGATCTGGTCGATCTGCAGCAGCCGCTTGCGTTCGGAAGCCTGGATCTCGAGCGAAATATTCTTGATCTTGAGCGCATCAAAACCGGCGCTCATCAAATAAGCTAGCGGAGAAGAGACGCCGCTCGAAGCCTGTAGCGGAACATTGAAATCGCCCGCATACGCGTTATCCAGCCTTAGCGGCGGAACACCGGGCTGAAATTCCACCGCGCCGCGCAGCGAATAGGTGGCGAGGCCAAGCGTGCGCTCGGTGGCGTCGATGGCCGAATACACCGCCATCTGCACGATGAACGGCGTTAGCACTCGATCGTTGACCATCTGCATGTGATAAGAGATCGGAGCTCGTTGGCCGTCCTTCATGATGACGGCAATTGGCACCGTATCGGCCTTGCGGCCGAGTTCGCCATAAATGCTGGTGCTGCGATCCTGCGTGATGGTGCCCATCCATTGGCGCGCGGTCGAAATTTTGAATGACGCCGCCAGGTTGGGAAGCAGCGTCAGCACCTCAGCGCGGGCGAACGGAAGTTCCGTCTCGCCCACCGACAGGAATCGATGGCCGAACGCGTAAATCTTTTTCCCGTCCACTTCGGTGACGGTGCCCTCGGCACCGATCGACAGATCGCCCGAGAGCAGATCCACCGAGATCATGTCGCCGGGCCGCAACAAATCGGGATTTCCAAGTTTGGAGGGCAGCCGTCCGCCGCTCGAAATTCCCTGCCGCGGTTCCAGGCCCAGCTTTTTGAGCTCCGGCGCGAAATGGTCGAGTGTAGCGGAGGTGAAGCCGCTGAAAGAAACAGGCGTCGCGATTTCCATCAGGTTGGTGGCGAGTGAATTTGAGCTGGTTCCAGCGGTTGGCTGGAACGCAACATTTTTTTTGGAGCGCCGCACAGCGACGGGAGCTTGATTCGCAGGCTGAGTGCTCACCGCCAACATTTCCTCAATGGGACGAATGCCGGCAATCGGCTCTGTGGCGAAGGAAAACGCCAGCGCCACCGCGCCCACCAATCTTCCATCAATGTAAACAGGGCTCCCACTCATGCCCTGCATTACGCCGGTCTTCGCGAGCGGCCCACCTGACAATCGCGCCAGGATCACCGATTGTTTGGGACCGAGATTCTCCAGCACGCCTAGAATTTCTACCTGGAACTCCTCGATCTTGTTGCCGGAGAACACGGTTTTGCCGATGCCGTGCTGGCCGGCACGGATCTCGCTCAGCGGAAATATGGGCGTTTGAGCGAAAACGTTCGATGCTACAATCAGGATGACAACCAGACGCAAGACAGCCACACACTTATTTTAGTCCCCTTCGATCCTTCGAATGGGATCACAGGTGGTTCGTTTACCTCCCAACAGCATGGCAACCTACGCCAGAAGCCTGCCTGAACAGCGCTCCGCGTCGACGGAAAACTCAATATTGCCCTGGGCAACGATTGCCTGGTTCGGCGCCCTGCTGCTAGCGTGCTATGCGCCGGTTCTCATTGGTTTGGTCCGGCAATGGGCTTCTGACGAGGATGTGGGACACGGGTTTTTCGTGCCGTTGGTTGCCGGTTACATTACTTGGAAACGCCGTGGGCAGCTGGCCGCCCGCGAACCAGTGCCGAATTACTGGGGCCTGGTGGTAGCGATCCTGGGCGCTGTTCAAATGCTGCTTGGCACTTTGGGCGCACAGATCTTCATCGCACGCGCGGCATTCCTGGTATCCCTGGTGGGTGCGATTTTGTTCCTGGGCGGCACACGCTCGCTGAAGATTCTGGCGTTTCCGCTGTTCCTGCTGGTGTTCATGTTCCCCATCCCCGCCATCCTCTATGCGCGCATCACGCTGCCGTTGCAGTTGTTCGCATCGAGTGTTGCCGAGACCGTCTTGAACTTCATTGGCATTCCCGCGTTGCGCGATGGGAATGTGCTGGAGCTGGCCAGCCAACGTCTGTCGGTGGTGGATGCTTGCAGCGGAATTCGCTCCCTGATGTCGCTCGGGTTCCTGGCGTTGATCTACGCTTATTTCTTCGACAAGAAAGTCTGGATGCGCTGGGTACTGCTGCCTGCGACCATTCCGATTGCAATCGCAGCTAATGCCAGCCGCGTGACACTGACCGGTGTGCTCAGCGATTATCGCCCGGACCTGGCGCGCGGAGCTTTTCATCTTTTGGAAGGCTGGGTGTTGTTCCTGGTGGCACTTGCGCTGTTGATCGCATTCCATCAACTAGTAGATCGGGTTTATCGCGCGGTGAATCGGCATGGCACAACTTAGCTTCCTAAAAAGCCGCGCGGCGATGATCCTCAGCGTTTTGCTGATCGTGCAGGGATCGGTGTTTTACGGATTTTCGCGCGGCGAATCGACACCTTCCTGCCGGGCGCTGGACGGATTTCCGAAAGAGTTCGGCGGATGGCGGATGATCCAGCAAGGCGTGATGGAGCAAGACGTCAAAGACGTCCTGCGCGCTGACGATTACATCACGCGCGAATACGCTGAGTCGCCAGAAAAAGTGGCCAACCTGTTCGTGGCATTTTTCAAATCGCAACGGGCCGGGCAAACTCCGCATTCGCCCAAGAACTGTTTGCCGGGATCGGGCTGGGTTTGGACCGTAGCCGACACCATTCCAGTAACAGTGCCGGGCCGCGGCGTGCCGATTGAGATCAACCGTTACCTGGTTTCGAAGGGTGAGAACAGGTCAATGGTGTTGTATTGGTACCAGTCGCGCGATCGCGTGGTGGCGAGCGAATACAAAGCCGCGGCATACGTAGCTTGGGACGCGATTCGATACAACCGCACCGATACGGCGCTGGTACGAGTGGTGGTTCCAGTGGCGGAGGGCCGGGACGATGTGGCGACGCAGACGGGTGTGGAGTTTATCCAGGCGTTCTTCGCGACGTTGCGCGGGTTTTTTCCGGCGTAGTCGCCTTACGGGTTCAACGTTACTTTCGTGGCTTGCTTTTTTCTCACCAGATGAAAAGTGCCATCGGGGCGCCGTTCTTCGATTGTAATTCTTAAGGCAAAGCACCCCAGATCGGGGGCCATCCAGAGCGTGTCCCTACGCTGACCACGGATGCTTTGGACAGCGACGGTCGGATGGTCGAGTATGGTTTCGTGGCCAACTACGGGTCCGATCACGCAGCCAGTGTTGAGGAGAGCAGGCCCGCTCCCCACGCAACCAAACGATTGAGAACATAACCTATAATGATCGAGGCCAACGCAACCACGGGCAACGGAGTTAGCTTTTTCCAACATCTCATGGCTTAGCGCCAGAGGTAACGTAAGTCGTGTCCATGCGGAGTTGACGGCCTGGATACCGAGCTGGAGCTCCGTTAGTAACGACGGAGAAACCTCGTACACAACAATCTCGCTTCCATTTCTGTTGTATGACGCACCGTGCACTTCAACCGAAGATGTGCCGTCGGGCGCATACCGCATGACATCCGAATCTACGATGTAGGGAGCCCGGCCGAGCGTCTGCGGAAGCGCCAAGGTGACAGCTAGTAAGAAAACGCCAATGCTTACTGCGGCGATCAGAACCCGCAAACCGCGGAATCTCATTCGCTCCGGCCGCGAGTGGAAACCCACCAACACGCCCGCGCGCAAGGAAGCTGGCACTGGCGGCACACCCCACGTGTTGAGTACTTGATCAAGTTCTGCATCGTTCATCGTTTTCGCTCCATTCCCGGCGCATACGCGGCGAGCGTCTCTTTCAAACTGGCGCGGGCACGCTGCAGCCGCGATTTTGCCGCGCCCAGCTCAACGCCCAATACTTGCGCGATCTCGGCCAGCGGCATCTGCTCGTAGTGCGCCAGCACCAGCACTTCTCTTTGGATCTCCGGTAGTTCCATTACGGCGCGGGAAACAGCGTCTTGCATTTCATCGCGCAAAAACTCGCTCTCGGGTGATCGCGGAGGCGTCCCGTCCACTCCGATGCTCCTCCGCAGCCGCTTCAAGGACTGGTTTCTAACAATCCCGAACAAGTAGGTTCGTATCGGCGTGCGCTTCGGATCATAAGTACATCCCGGCCGCAGTAGCGATAAGAAGCACTCCTGCACGATATCTTCCGCATCCGCCACCGACCCTGTCAGCCGGTATGCGAAACGGAACAGCGGCAAGTGATGCTCCTCGAACAACTGCAGAAAGGCCGCTTCCTCGCCCTTGCGCGCCGCTTTGACCAGATCCATGCTTGTCTAAACAGTATTACCGGCAGGAGAGGAAAAGGAATCGAGGTGGGTCGCTCTTATTCTGAAGCTTCCGCCTTGCAAGGGATTGCGGAATTGGGATGACCACGGGAAAACTCACCCCTCAGCAATTCAAACTGCAACTTGGCGTTGTCGGATCGAATCCCCACCGGGCCGTCCAAGCGCAGCGCCTCGCGCCCGACTTTGCCATCCCAAACCAACGCTCCGTCAACGAAGACGCTCACCTGTTCGCCCGACATCTCGACGCGAAACATGTGTTTATCGCCGGGGCGAAGGGTTGGCAGCGGAGAGTGGTGGAGCGGCTTGATGTTGCGGTAGCCCTGGTTGCCGCATTGAGCGCTGGTGGCTTGCCCCGGATTTGCTTTTATGGAGACAACGAGCTTTGACTCCGGCTCGATGCGCCACATCGCGTAAACCAGGTTGCAAGGGTCCTGGGCCCGAAGTTTGAATCCGAACTGGACGCGGGTCTGACCGGAACCCAGTTTGGATTCAGTTCGCGTGGGTCCAAGGTAGGTGAACTGCGCGGCGATTATTTGCGACGTCCATCGGTTTACGTACGCACGCATCTTGGGAACGTCGACCGAGAGGCGTTGGCCAGGTAATTCTTCGATGGCGCCTTCGGTAATGCAAAGCATGTCACGCCCCACGCGATGCAGGTTTGGCTTTGCCCCGGGCGATAGGAGCGCGCTGGTCGCCAGTAAGCCGAGAATCGTGAACGTACAGGAACTGCGCATGAAGCGGGGTTTCGATCCAAAAACTACTTGTTAACTTTCGCCAGCCACTTCTTTTTCCACTCGGCCGAGCTTTTGCCGGTGGAACTAGTGAGCGCGGCTTCGAAATCCTTCGCTTCGAAAACGGGGCGAAGCTTCTCTAGTTTGGCGCGTTGCACGATGAATTTCACCAGCGACTGCGCCATGACGTAGAAGGGCGCGGCTACATTCGAACGGTCGTAATTGATATCCGGCGGTTCACCGGGGACTCCGATGAATGGCAGCACCACCTGGCCACGATCGGAGGCAAGCCAGCGCCGGGCGTCCTGATCGATGCCACGATTCCCGCGCTCGGAGAATATGGCGCCGTCGTAACCACCAGTATGTTCGCTCACGTAGCTCTGGACGAAGGAGGCCAGTCCCTCGTTGAACCACATGGGGCAGTCGTCACACGGCGCTACTTGGTGCACGGTCTCATGCAGGTAGGGCGCGGTGCGGTTCTGAACCTTGCTCAAAGGCAAAAAGATGGATCTCCAGGTGGAGTGCGAAATTTCCACCCGGTTGCTGATGAAATACCGGATCCTGCGGCCGCCGGCGCGCGAAACGCCCAGGTACGCTTCAATGTCGATGATTCCGCGATTGACCAGCTTGGCAAACGCATCCATTTGCTCGGGTTCCAGGGCTCCGCTATCGAACCAGAGGCTGGCGCGCTCCGTGCTTACAGCCACGCCGTTGCGCGTCAGATAGTTGGCCAAATCGCGATCAGACATCCAGGAATCCATCTGGGCCGAACCCGGCTGGCATACCAGCAGTGCCACTAATGCTAGGGTACGGGCGGACGTCTTAGACTTCATGGGTTCGCTCAAGCATGCCCATATAGTTGACGGAGAGATTCGACGCTGGTTACGTCATGGGTCTGAATTATGATGAGAGGATGCGAAAGTCGAGCGATTGCCTGGGAGCATTGCTAGTTCTAACTTTGATAATTGGGCCGGCCAGCGCCGCGCCCCCGGATTCCAGCTACCGGCTCCTCAAGAAGCTCACATTGGGCGGAGAAGGCGGATGGGACTATTTCGGCGTCGAGCCCGGCACGGGTCACGTCTTCATTCCGCGCGGATCGCACATCCTGGTGGTGGATTCTGAAGGCAAGCAGGTGGCGGACATTCCCGGCGTGAAGGGAGCCCATGCCATCGTTTTCGCGCCGGAGCTCAAGCGCGCATTCTTGAGCACGGATGGCACGGTAACGATTCTGGACCTCGAAACGATGAAAGTTGCGAGCGAGGTTTCGCTTAACGGCAAAGATCCCGATGCAATCCTTTACGATGCGTCAGTCAAGCGAGTGTTCACATTCAACGGCGGCGGCTCCAAGGATGCGACGGCCATCGACGCCGAATCCGGCAAGGTGTTGGCCAGCGTCCCATTGGGAGGTAAACCGGAAACCGCTCAAGCGGATGGCGCCGGACACGTCTACGTCAACGTGGAGGACAAGAACAGGATTGTGGCGTTTGACGCAAAGACATTCAAAGTGCTCAATACCTGGCCGCTCAGTCCGTGCGAGGAACCCGCTGGCATGGCCATCGATGTCGCGCACCAGCGGCTGTTTGCCGGCTGCCACAATCAGTTGATGGCGGTGGTGGATTACACCAACGGAAAAGTGGTGACGTCCATTCCAATTGGGAAAGGCATCGACGCGAACCGGTTCGACCCTGGGACTGGATTCGCATTCGCCTCCTGCGGGGACGGCACCATCACGGTGGCGCATGAGGATTCGCCCGACAAATACACGGTGGTCCAAACCATCCAGACGCAGCGAGGCGCGCGCACCATGGCACTGGACGCAAAGAATCACAATGTCTACACGGTGACGGCTGAATTCGGTCCGCCACCAGCGCCGACGCCGGAACGTCCGCACCCGCACCCGACGGTGATTTCGAAGACTTTTACTCTGCTGATTTTTGGCCGGTAGACACTCTCACGAGCCGTCATTAAATGCTACTGTTTACACAATGACAGGCCAACAGTTCCCGATAATCGCGCGGAGCTTTCGCTTTCTGATGTATGTAGTAGTAGTTTCTATCCCCTTCTTCGTGGAAAACGCCCGCCACACGCCGGACAAGGATACTGACACTTCAAAATCCAACAGGGCATTGGCCTGAGGTGGGCTCAACGAAAGGTTGGCTCAACGAAAGGTTGGCTCAACGAATCGCGGTGCAATCTCCGGTCTTGTGATCTTCGATCTGGAATCTCAAAAACTCGTGAACGGCATCGAGAGCGGGTTTATTGTCCGCCGTAATCGTGATTCGTGCGCCACGCGGCGTTTCCTGTAGGTCCCAGTGCAGTTGATCCTTGAGCCGGGTCATGGTCGCCGTTCCCGGAACGGTGGTGCTGTGCACCAGCATCGGCACGTTGAAATTGCCGTCCGCGAACATTTGCACGATGTGGTGGAAGTGAGCGCGGATCTGATCGCGACTTTCGGTGTCCTTGACGTCGTTGGCGCGAACTTCAATCACGCCGCCGTCGTAGTGGAGCTCGAAATGATGGGTGGTTTTCTCATGCGAGAATCCCATCATGTGGTCGCCATGTTCGTTGAGCATGGTTTGGTGATCCTGTGAAAACGCGAGAATTGCTCCCAGGAACAATACGGCAATCGGTCGAATCATGGACGCTAATCTCCTGTTAGGTACTGACGGGCAGAAGCGAGATTCGTTTGCCCCAAGGCTCGGAGCTCATCGGCTCTGGCAGGTGAAGTTGGCCGCATCGTCTATGCTCGCGTCACCCATTTGCCGATGGACCTTGCCGTTCCGCGACGAGCACTAACCCTCCACGTCCCGGAATTGCAAGGCGTATCAAGTATCAGGGCGCGCCATTCCGCTATCCTCGTCAAATGGCGACTTTCGATCTGGATCAGACCGCCAAGCTCGCCGCGCTGGCGCCCTCCCCGCCCGAACAGCGCGACCAGGCGTGGTGCGACAGCGTCCTTCACGCGGCGCCGAACGCGTCTCTGACATCATTCAACCCGCAGATTCAGAACGGACCCGACACATTTCCATATTTTCAGCTCGCCATTCCCGACGCTGGACCTTTCACGCCTTTTTCGATTGTTCACTCGCTCAATCACGTACTGGAAGCGGGCGCGGGCGTAGTGATTCACAGCAATTCGCGGCGCGATCAGCAGCCTCTCTGGGTTTTCAGTTTCGGCGACATTCTCGCATACTCGCTGTTCCAGGATTTTAAGGGCGATCCGAAAGTCTACTTGGATAAGACGCCGCCGAATCCACAGGATCGCCAAGTCTTGCGGGCGTCTCCGAGTGAATCGTATCTTCCGGCCAGCGCCCGCACTGCGATAGGACGATTTATGAGAGGTCCGTTCCGGCATCCTAGCCCGAAGATCGGCTTGGTAAGCGGCGCCTCGCTGCAGCCCCGGCAAAGCTTGATGGTGAACTTGCGGCTGAAAGATTATGGCGGCGATCAGAAGAAGCTGGATTCGGCGATGCGCTATCTTCTGTGGTTTATCCCCAAGAGCTACGGTTTGATGGCGCTGCCGGACGATTGGCCGGACACCGACATGGCGCCACTGTAGGCTGGGCGCGCGGCCTTTCGCATCTGGCTGGCGTGATAAAAGGAACGTCCTAGGCCAATGGTGAAGATCGAGCAGCCGTACAGCGCGTGCTCGAATGAGGAGACGAACAGCGAACCCGTCTGCAAATAACGCAGCGCGAAAAGCAATCCCGCAATGAGAGTGAGAACGATCGCGAGTCTGTTCTGGAACACGATGTGGACATAAGCGAACGCAACCGCGCTGGCCAGCACAATCGCCCAGGGATTCCGAAAAGATCGCGATAGCGGTCGAACAGGAATGCACGGTAGACGATCCCCTGCGGATAGACCGACAGGATCGGATAGAGCACCATCACCATGCTCCAGACCCGCGGTTTTGATCTCGGGAAACTGAGAAAAAGTTTTGGGGCGAACCGCCGTACCAGCACGATACCGATGACCGCTGCCACCGCGAACAGGCCGAGGATCGATAGCGCGTTTTCGGAAAGCGCAGCCGCGTTCCACAAACGCTCGCGGTCAAACCCGGGATCGTGCAGCAGGATGATCAAACAATAGGCCGTTAGCACCCACAGGGCAGGAATCGCCGGAATGCGATGCCGCGCATACGCAAACAGCGTGGGGCCGATGAAAAACAGTGAAAGGAATTCGATTACGTGAATAGCCACTAGAGTGAGGACCGCAGGGAGCTCAAATCACGCACGGCGACGCTTTGCGAATCGGGCTTCCTCTTCCAGCATAGCGGACGCGGCGGGCTGGTAGCATTAGCCTGATGGCCCGGCATCCTGTGCTTCTGGTGCATGGAATCGATGACACCGCCGCTCTATTCCGCAGCATGAAGCCATTTCTAGAGGACGGTGGACTGTCGGTTCACAGCCTGAACCTCGTCCCCAACAATGGAAAGGTCGGCCTGAAGGAGCTCGCAAAGCAACTGGATCAACACGCGCGTGCGAACTTCACCCCGGACCAGGCGATCGACATCGTCGGATTCAGCATGGGTGGACTGGTCTCGCGTTATTACATACAACGGCTCGACGGCATCCAGCGCGTGCGCAAGTTCGTGACGATTGCTACTCCACACCGCGGCACATGGACCGGATTCCTTCGAGCCAATCCGGGAGCGCGGGACATGCGTCCCGGCAGTGCTTTCTTGCGAGACTTGAATCGCGACGTAGAGATGCTGGACGGCATCTCCTGCACCTCCATCTGGACACCCCTTGATCTTATGATCGTACCGGCGAACAGTTCACGTCTGCCGGCCGGCCGCTCCATTTCGGTCAGGACGCCGGCTCACCCGCTAATGGTGCGCGATCCGCAGGTGCTGCGGCTAGTCTTTGAAATACTGAGCAACGATCAGGAAGCCGGCTTGGGCCGCGGCGCTACTTCACGCTGATCGAATACGGCATCACTTTCATAAATCCGCCTTTTGCCAGTGCGGCCACCGGCAGATTTCCTAGTACCTGTTCCAGCTTTGACTCCAGCGCATTTGAATCGTCGGAATGCCCGAAGAGCACATCGAAGATGCTGCGCTTGCCCGGATACGGCACCAGCGTGATGCGGTCAGAAGCAGCGAAATGTGCGCGCTGCCGCACCAACTCCACAGCCCGATCCAAACCGCCCAGCTCATCCACCAGCCCGTTCTGCTTGGCTTGCGCGCCCAGCCACACGCGGCCCTGGGCCAGCGGTTCAATCTGGTCGAACGTCTTCTTGCGACCATCGGCCACGCGGCTCACAAACGATTTGTAGAACGCATCGATCTGGCCGGCAATTTTCTGGTGTTGCGCGTCATCGAGAGGCGCGTAGTCGGAATCCAGATCGGCGAATTGCCCGCGCTTGAGCATTTGCTTGTTCACACCGATCTTGTCGTACAGCCCATGCAGGCTGATCCGCGCGAAGATTACTCCAATGGAGCCGGTCAACGTATTGGGATAAGCCACAATCGGATCGCCGGTCATGGAGATGAAGTAGCCGCCGGAAGCCGCCAGATCGCTCATCGAAATCACTACTGGTTTCTTCTTGCTGAGATTCTTGGCTTCGTGCAGGATGTCGTCGGATGCCACGCCGTCGCCGCCCGGCGAATCCACGCGTATGATCACGCCTTTTATGGAGGAGTCGTCTTCCACTTGCTTAAGTAGCTTGGTGAAACCAGAGGCGGTGATGCCTTGATCGTCGGAGCTGGAATTTCCCGAACCCCGCGTAATCTCGCCCTCGCCGACAACCAGAGCGATGCGCCGGTTCACTCCGCCGGACAGCGGCGGCGTTTTGCTATAAGCCTTGGCCGATAATTTCGTCAGCTCGGTTTGCTTGAGCCGGATCTTCATATCGTCGACGGCCTGGTCTTCGTAGCCGAACGCATCGATCAAACCGTTGGCCAGCGCCTCATTCGCCATGAACGGCCCCTGATCGATAATTGCCTTTACGGCGTCGCTCTGCTTCTTGCGGCCTTGCGCCACTGTGTCGATCAAGTTCCCGTAAAACTGATCCAGAATCTGGTCCAGCACTTCGTGCGTCTCAGGTGTCATGGAGGTCTGCGTCAGCATGTCGCCCGCATCTTTGTACTTGCCGGCATGGATCACGTCGGCATGGATGCCCAGCTTGTCGAAAGTGTTCTTGATGAAAACCGCTTCCACACGGAGGCCCTTGAGATCGAGCGAATCTTCGGGTGCGAGGAAAATCTTATCCGTCGCGGCCGCCAGATAATATTCGCGTGCGCTGGGTCCACGTAGGTAGCTGATAATCGGCTTGCCGGATTTCTTGAACTGCAGGATCTCGTCGTGGACCTCCTGCATCTTGGCCCAGCCCATTTCCAATCCGCGCGGTTCAAAGATGATTCCCTTGATGCGCGAATCCGCGGCCGCTTTCCGGAACGTATCCCAAATCTGCTCCACCGTCAGTGGAGTCTGATCCTGAAACATCGGCAGCGGGATTTCAGCCGGGGATTTTTCGGGTACTTCGCCTTCCAGTTTGAAAACCAGCGTGGATGCGTCCGCAACCGAAACCGGCCGCTCGCCGAACGATCCGACAAGCTTTATAAACGCAAAAATCAAAATCAGAGCCGTAAGCCCTGAAACCACGACACCCACCACCAATCCGATCACGAAGTTTTTCATGGCCGCTCCCTATAATAGATGCCCGCGCGGGCGGATGTTTTCGTGTTTTATGAAGACGCCGGCCCGGCCTCACTGGCCGTTCAGAATCAGATCAAAGCGGCGGCTGACATCGGCCAGGTACTCTTTACCCCCGCCATCCAACTCCACGGTCGCCGATCCCTGATATCCGATCTCCTTCAGCGCACGGTACACTTCCTTCCAGTCGATGTCGCCATCGCGCAGGTTCACAAAATCCGCGACACGCTTCTTGATGGTAGGGTCCTGGCGGAACGAGAAGTCCTTGATGTGCAATTTGACAATCCGCTTCCCGAGGGTTCTGATCCAATCCTGCGGGTAACCATAGAGCACCACGTTGCCGACATCGAAATAGGAGCGAACCCAAGGGCTATTGAACTGATCCAAGTAACGCGCCATTTCCAGCGGACTCAACAGGAACTTGTTCCAAACTTCTTCCACCGCGATAATCACCTTCACTTCTTCGGCCAGGGGAAGGATCTGGCGAATCTGCGCCTGTGACCGGTCCCACGCTTCCTGATAGCTGGTCTCCGGATTGACGACCGCTGGGACCACCAGTACCGTGTCAGCGCCCCACATGCTGGCGTTGCGGAAGCTGGTCTTCAGCCCTTCCATGCTCTTAGCCACGACGTCGGGGTCGCGCGAGGAAAGCGGATATTTCCAGTGATCGCGATTCATCACGGAATGAATCCGGATGCCCGTTTTCTTGCTGGCGGAGAGGATCTCCTCGACTTGATGTGGATCATCGGTGGTGCCGCATTCAGTCTGCTCGAATCCGGTATCGCGCGCGAGCTGAAACCGGTCCAGGATGCTGAGCTGGGAGGGCAGCATGCTGAATAGAACTGCTTTGTGGATGGGCAGCCGTTCAGAAGCCGCGGCGCGAAGTGCGAGGCCGGAGGCTGAGGCGGCCAGAAAGGTTCGTCGAGTCATGCGAACTCATTCTACACCGTTGCCATACAGCCCCCGGAAACGGCGCGCTGGCGGGTCTTCGGAATCCAGGAAATCTTCGAACGACAACTCACAGAGGCCGATTTCGGTGAAGTGATTCAATTCCCGGCGAGTGAGCGGCCACGGCATTTCGCCACGCGGATCGCTTTCTTCGCGTGCACGTGCGATCACCAGCAGCCTTCCGCCTTCGCTCACAAAGCCAGCCGCCTGGTCCATCGCCCGAGCGCGTAGCTCCGGCGGAAGCACCTGCAGCGTGTTCGATTCGAATACGAAATCGAACGATCGGAGCCAAGAGTCCGGCGGCTGCAATAGATCGGCCGCCACATATTCAACGCGGCTGTCGCGGAACCTCCTGCGGCAGGCCTGAATTGCAGATTCAGAAACATCAAAGGCTGTGGTGGAAAATCCCCAGTCCGCGAGTTGCTCGGCATCATCGCCTAGTCCGCATCCGATGGTGAGCGCCTTCTTTCCGGCGGAAGGAACTGCGTGGCACTTCCAAAATTCCACGAGATTCGGACTCGGCCGAAGCTCCGCCCAAGGAACGATGCTCTTACCCTGCTCGGCCTCTTGATACAACCGCTCGAACCAGCCCGTGGGATCGCCTCTTGCGATATATTCGGCGGCAAGCTCTCTGGCGCGAGTACGATCCGGCATTCCTATAAGCATCATGATACGATCTCCGCATGATTATCGGCTCGCACGTGCTTCTCTACAGCAAAGATCCGGACGCGGATCGAGCGTTCTTTTCGGACGTCCTCGAACTTCACTCCGTGGATGCCGGCGGAGGATGGCTGATCTTTGCGCTGCCTCCCGCCGAAGTCGCAGTGCATCCCGCGGACGATGACACAGGCGGGCGCAAGTTTCTTCACACCCAGCTCTACCTGATGTGCGACGATCTGCCGGCCACCATCAAATCGCTCGAGGCTAAGAAAATAAAATGCACCGAAGTGGCGAAGGAGAGGTGGGGCATCCGGACCACCATCGTGCTGCCGAGCGGCGGTGAAATCGGCCTATATCAGCCAAAGCATCCCACCGCTTTCCAGAAGTCTTGACAGCGGCAAGGCATTTCTCATACACTGTTAGGGAAATGGCGCAGCCCCCTTCCGTTGGCCAATTCGAGCAGTTGGTGCTCACCGCGGTTCTGACTCTCAAAGAAGACGCCTATGGAGTCACGATTCACGAAAAGGTCGGAGAGCTCGCCCGGCCGAAATCGATCTCGCTCGGCGCAGTCTATGTCACGCTCGATCGATTGGAAGACAAGGGACTGGTTTCATCGTGGCTCTCGGAACCCACGGCGGAGCGCGGCGGACGGGCCAAGCGTTGCTATCGCATGGAGGCGCTGGGAGAGCGCGCGCTGCAGGAATCCACCGCCACGGCGCAACGCATCTTCGACGCGCTGGTTAAAGCGCTCGGTAAAGAGGGCGCCAGGCAGTGGGGTAAGCGGTGGGGAAAAGAGGCGAGCGGGTGAAGGCGGCTCCGTCCAAAGCTGCCGAGACTGTGCTCGGAATCTTGATCCCACCAGCCTGCCGCGAGGAAGTGCTGGGCGACTTGCATGAACGATATACGGGGCCGCTCCGATATTTTGGCGACGCATTGTCGGTGGTACCCTGCGTGATCGTCAGCCGAATTCGACGGACCACGGATCCACAGGTGCTGCTGATGGAAGCTTTCGCGCTGTACCTGTCGTTTGTCGGCGTTGCGCGGATATCGGGACAAAGCTCGATCCTGTATGAGCCGTGGGGATTGCTGCGCCTCGCGATTCCGACTGCCGTGACGCTGATCGCCCTGGTTCTGGCAGATGCGTACGCGGATCCCGCCAAACGCTCGCCAATCAAGCCGATGGTTCAGACCGCGTTCTGCATCGGGGTCGCGTTCTTATCGCAGGCAACTTTTTGGGCAACCAATCCGGATTTGGCAGTCCCGTTGCGCATCATGCTTTACGGTGCTGGGATCAGCCTGGTACTGGTTTCGGCGCTGCGCGTGTTTTTTCCCAAGGATGACAACCGCCCTCGCGGCGCGACGTAAGCCTCTGGCGATATGCTGGACCTATGTCATCGCACGCAGATATCGATAGCGCGCTCAAGGAGCAGCGTGTATTCGA
>JBEKJJ010000033.1:0-43748 GCA_050011295.1 Bryobacteraceae bacterium | reverse complement strand
GGCTTCGGGCATCGTGGGGCTTCGGCTTTTCCCCAATCCGGATTTCGATGCTGCCGCCGCAAGGAAATGGGATCCGGTCAAATATTACACCGACCCCAACTACTACAACGATTCCACTCTGATCAAGCCGTATCGCGTGGGAATGTCCTGCGGCTTCTGCCACGTAGGACCTAATCCGCTCAAGCCGCCCGCGGATCCAGAGAACCCCAAATGGGAGAATCTCAGCTCCAATGTGGGCGCCCAATATTTCTGGATCGACCGCATCTTCGATTGGGACAACGATCCTACCAGCTTCGTGTTTCAGTTGTTCCATGCCTCTAAACCCGGCACGCTGGATACGTCTCTAGTTTCAACGGACAACATCAACAACCCGCGAACCATGAATGCTGTGTATGCGCTGAGGCCAAGATTGCAAAGAGCCCTGTTGGCCGGTAAAGAAATTCTGGCCGGCGGCAGCCGGAACAACAGACAGTTCAATGAATTCGTCAAACCGGACGACCCGGTTCTCGGGTGGCTAACCAAGTTTTGCGAACCCGCGGAATTTTGCCAGTCCCCGTCCACATCGCAGGTGCCTTCGCCGACGGCGTATTCGCCGCGTGTTCTCAAGGACGGTTCCGATTCGGTGGGTGGCCTTGGCGCTCTCAACCGCGTCTATCTCAACATAGGACTCTTCAGCGAGGAGTGGCTTCTGCACTTCAATCCCCTGGTGGGAGGAAAGCCGACCACGCCAATAGAAATATCCGTAGCCAGGAAGAACTCTACGTACTGGTTGGTTACCGAAAATCAGACCGTCAACATGGCTCTGTTTTTCCTGAAGAGCACCGATCCCCAAAAACTGAAGGATGCTCCGGGTGGACCGGCAGAACTTACAAAAGGTGAGAAGCAACTGAACCTGGGAAAACAGATCTTCGCAGAGCGTTGCGCGCGCTGCCACTCCAGCAAATTACCACCAATTCCGCCGGACAAAGATCCCGGGAGTCACTCCGGTCCGGACTACATGACTTATTGGAATAGCTACTGGACCTTCACCAAGACACCTGAGTTCAAAACGCAGATGCGCGCGATCGTCATGCAGGACGACTTCCTGACAGATAACTTCCTCGCGAGCGAATTCCGCGTTCCAGTGACCTTGCTCGAAACCAACGCCTGCAGTCCCCTGGCGACCAATGCAATCCGCAACAATATCTGGGACAATTTCTCGTCCGAAACCTACAAGCAGCTTCCCGGTGTGGGAGATATCAATTACTATCACCCGGTGACCGGGGCGGCGATGACGTATCACATGCCGGGCGGCGGTAGAGGATTCACGCGTCCGGCGTCCTTGATCAGCCTCTGGTCTACGGCTCCGTTTCTTCTCAACAACAGCGTGGGCAAGCTTGATCCTCTGGATAAGAACGATCCCAACGATCTCTATAACCCCAGCCCCGGCGTCGCGCAGAGGCTGGCATCGTTTCAAAATTCCATCGAACAGATGCTGTGGCCTGAACGGCGGGATCATGACGAGGCTATCGGAGACAAAATGCCGCGCCGCACCGTGGACGGCATGCAACTGCAACTTCCGAGCGCGATAGCACGTACCACTACGGCCAGCTTCCTCCGCGTTCCGCGGGGCTACCTGCCCGTCATCGTTCAGAATCTTATCGGACCGCTCGAGAAACTCTTCCCGTTTCTCCTGCATAACGGAGAGGTCGAGATTGGTCCAATTCCGTCCGGCACGCCGGTGAATCTGATCGCGAATATTGACCTCCTGGGCCAAGATTCTGACGGTCAGCCTCTGAGCGGTGACGCAAAGCTCCAACACGACCTCGCTGTAGCGAAGCTGCTGCTCGAGATAAAGACCGCGCTCAAAGCCGTGCCCACATCGGCGCCGGATCGCGACGAACAAGCCCGGAAGATCTTTTTGGACCGGGATCTAGTTAACAAATTGATGGCCTTCAGCAAATGCCCGGATTACATCATCAATCGCGGGCACTATTTCGGAACAAGCTATTTCCAGAATCCGGACGGGATGCAAGACGAGCCGGCACTGAAGGACGACGAAAAACTCGCCTTGATCGAGTTCCTCAAAACATTCTGATTCCGAGAGGGGGCGAAGCATGGGTCCAGGCAATGGTCGGCAGGCGGATTGCGAATTTGTGGTGGTAGGCTCGGGCGCGGGAGGCGGAACTGTAGCGGCACGCCTTGCCGAAGCGGGTCACACCGTGATTCTCCTGGAAGCGGGCGGCGACCCGAGAACCCTACAGGGCGGCGACCCCAACAACCCAGGCACTAATCGTCTGCCCGAAGACTACGACGTTCCTGTCTTCCACGGACTCTCCACGGAAAATCAAGCCATGAGTTGGGAGTTTTTCGTCCGGCACTACTCCGACCTCGTGCAGCAGCAGAAGGATTCGAAGTTCGTTCCCGCGAAGAACGGCGTCTTTTATCCCCGCGCCGGAACTCTGGGCGGATGCACCGCCCACAATGCGCTGATCATGGTCTATCCCCATAACGAAGATTGGGACGGAATCGCGAAGCTGACCGGCGACAATTCCTGGAGCCCAGATAAGATGTGGGGTTACTTCAAGCGGATAGAGAATTGTCATTACCGTCCTTTCGATCGGGCACTCGCCGAGACCACACATCTGAATCCATCCGGACACGGTTTTAATGGCTGGCTGCAGACGGAAAAAGCCATTCCCGAAGCCGCCCTCGGCGATGCGGACCTGCTGCACACTTTGGCCGCCTCAGCCTTCAAGGCCTTCGCTGAAATCGGGCATCCGCTGGAAGAGATCGCCGAATTAGTTGAAAGCGAATTGGATCCCAACGATTGGCGGGTTGTTCAGAAGAATGCCGCCGGAATCCGATACACCCCATTGATGACTCACGGTCATCAACGCTCCGGTACTCGCGAACGTCTGCTGGACGTGGCCGCCCAACACCCGCTTCACATCGAAACCGATGCGCTTGCGACAGGAGTGATCTTCGAGGACGGCACGAACCGGGCTATCGGTGTGCGCTACCTGAAAGGCGCCCGTCTCTACCGCGCTTTCAATCCTCCGGCCGGCAACGCGGGCGAATTGCGCGAGGTGCGGGCATCCCGCGAAGTGATCCTTGCCGGAGGGGCCTTCAATACTCCCCAACTTCTCATGCTCTCAGGAATCGGGCCCGCCGCTCATTTGCAAGAAATGGGTATACCCGCCCGGGTTGGGCTGGAGGGCGTTGGCCAGAACCTGCAGGATCGTTACGAAGTGGGTGTAGTGAACCGCATGCGCGACCAATGGGAGGTGCTTGACGGCGCGAAGTTCGCCAAAGGCGATCCGCAATACAAGGAATGGGAGAACGGCCGCCGCGGCGTCTACACCACGAACGGTGCTGTTCTCGGAGTGATCAAGAGGTCGAGCCCCCCTCAGCCGGTTCCCGATCTCTTGTGCTTCGCCCTGTTGGGTTATTTCAGGGGGTATTTCCCCGGCTATTCGGCACTGTTCGCTCAGAGGCTGAACTACCTGACTTGGGCAGTTCTCAAGGGGCACACGGTGAACCGGAGTGGAGAGGTGAGGCTTCGCTCCAAGGATCCGCTCGATACGCCGGACGTGAACTTCCATTACTTTCAGGAAGGGACGGATGGCGGAAGAGATGAAGATCTGGATGCGGTTGTCGACGGCGTCAAATTTGTGCGCGCAATGACCCGGGATCTCAAAAGAGACGGGCTGATTGCAGAAGAAGAACTGCCGGGCGAGCAGGTTCAGTCGGACGATCAGCTGCGTGACTACGTGCGCAATAATGCCTGGGGACACCACGCTTCGTGCAGTTGTCCCATCGGCAGCCCCGAACAGGGCGGGGTCTTGACCAGCGATTTCAAAGTTCACGGCACTCAAGGCCTGCGGGTAGCGGATGCATCGGTGTTCCCGCGTATTCCCGGGCTTTTCATTCTGAGTGCCGTTTACATGATTGGCGAAAAGGCCGCGGACGTTATTCTCAGTCAGCTCTAGCTTCGCTGCGAAGAGTTTCCGATCCTGACGCATCACGTTATCCGCGCAACGTAGTAAGCAAGGTAGTAAGAAGGAGGCAACCATGCCTGATTTCGGGATCGAAGGATTTACTGACGAAGATGGCGCGTATCGTGGATCTACTTTTCGCGAGGTGCTCGACGCTCTGCACGCCAACCCCTACCAACGTGTCTGGGGTGGCGAGAATGAGCCGCCGCTACCTGTGTACGAGGTCACGTTACTAAGCCTGCTGCGGGGGATGTTTCGCAAAGCCACTGAACGGGCGGTCGATTCAACAGCAGACCTGCGCTGGGGGCCCAATCGCAAGGGGTATCGCCGACTCTTGCATCCAAATGGCGTCTGTCTGACCGGAGAGTGGAGGATTACCGCTCCGACTGAGTATTCCGGATACTTCGCGACCGGCAGCGTAGCGCTTGCGATCAGCAGGTATTCAACTTGTTGTACCGAGACGCGCCGCGGCCACACCCGATCGCTTGCCATGGTCGGCAAACTGTTCCCAACCACGGATCGGGATCACAAAGCGTCCCTTCGCACAGCTAATTTCATTACGCAAGAGGACATCGGCGGGGCATATAGCAGGTTCATCAACGATGCGGAGTTGCGCAACGCGCCGGACACGACGGTTTTACGGCGCGGCGCCGGCGTGCCAATTATTCTTCTGACCGGATTCACTTTTGGCAGGGTCGACAAACAGCCTTCGATCCGTCAGTTGTATGCGATCGCTGAACTTGGCAAGCCCGAGGAATCCCCGACGCGGGCGCCTGAGTTCATGCGTCTGATTGTGCATCCGGAGCAGCCGAGGATCGCGGGGGACGAACTCGACTTTCGCGACGAAATCCTGGCGCAAATCTTCGACCGGGGCGATGGGCTTGCAAAACGCACCCTGACGTTCAATATTGAGGTCACCGATGAAGGACGGACCACCGGCCCGACTTTTCGGCAGCGCCGGTCGTTTAGCAATTGGCGCCATATCGGTCACCTGACCTTCGACAATGCCGTCGCATCCTATAACGGCGACTCGGTCATTCATTTCAATCATCCGACGTGGCGTGAGGATCCGAACGATCCAGCCACCGCGACCCGCGTCAACCGCCGCAAGGTGAGGTGACGCGACCCTGGTTAAGCGGGCGCTCCCAGGCCGACGCTTTCCGGCGATATTCTCATCAACGAAGTGTTGGGGGATCTCGATATCGCTAAAACGGAGCAACTGGAAGTAAACGGCGCGCATATACATCCCAAAGCCTGCCGAAGTAGAAGGCTCCAAACCGGGTAAGGGCGTGCGCGCGCGCCGCGACCGTGGGCGCATCGACGCGGATACTGGCTAGCTGTTCAATGTCGTGTAGCATGCTGCTTTTTACAATTCCGGCCGCAATAGTTTCACCGCCGCTGTAGCTCAACTTTGTAAACGCCGTTGAAGCCTCATGCCAGGCGCCGGATTGCGATTGATCCGTCAGGTTCTTTGAGGCGGTAAGTAGAACAGCCGCGCCTCGTTCATCCTGAAACGAGATTTCGTAGTTAATCTGCTTTCGCGTGGGGTCCCCCGAATCGACCAGGAATTGCAAGGTGCCAAGCTGGATGGGTCGCTTTCCACCCAGGCGATCGCACTCGACGGAGCCCTGAAGCTTCGCTCGATGCTCCGGCAAATCCAGGAACTCGTCCAGATCCTCGATGCAGATGTCCAAATGGAGTGTCAGCGCGGTGCTGTCGGCCTGTCCCTGTTCTAACCCCGCCGCGAACTCCGTGGCGCCAAATCCAACGAACCCGTTCAGCATTTCGCTGAACCGAACTACCGTTTTGGCAACCGGACCGGCGGGAATGTAAACAGGGCCGGGGCGGCGCTGGATTCCAGCCGCGTCACACCACACACGCGCGGCTTCCACTCCGCGATTTACAGCTTCCGCCGCGCGGTCCCGGCTGAAGTTCAAAAGGTAATGCAAGGGAACCTCCGCCTTGATTTCCTTTACGGTTATCACCCGGCCGAACTCGCATTGTTCGCCGCGTTCCAGCGCGGCATTGTTCGCCGCGATCCGGGCCAGTGCATTTTTATAGCCTCCGACCACCGTTGCTTCAAAAATGCCGAAGAAATTTCCAACGAAACCATCGAACCATTCGCCACGCTGACTTGTCGTCCAGATCACCCAAAGCTCATCGGCTCCCGACCGGATCGCTTCGTCAATATTGCTCCCGGTGTTAAAGACTGCATCGATATAGGTATCCCCCGCGATCTTGACGGGAGGAAACCACATCGGTAAAGAAGCCGTCGCTACCAGAAAATCCTCCGTCATATCGGCGGCGGGAATCGGGCGCAATTCATGCCTCGAGAAGTTGTAAACGTTGAACGTAGCCTCGCGCGCGCTGGCCCTGATTTTGGACCAGTCCAGCTTCCATGCAGGAAAGATCTTCTGGCGAAAAGCATCCAGGTCCAAAATGGACGCAGCATAAAGCAGACGGGCAAGCTGAGGCGCATTCACATCGACTTCGGAAAACGGCTGAGTGTTCCTCCAGTTGTCCGCAATCTCAGTGCCGCTCATCCCCTGCGCCCACATGGCGAGGTTGAAACAGGCGGCGCTGACCGCATCTCCGCGGTCGAACTCCAGGCCCGCTTCGTCCAGCCACACCTGCAGTACACCCGCCTGAAATGCAACCTTAACACCTCCTCCTGCCAGCATCAGTGACCGCTTTGGCATGGCCCGAAGCCCTCCTGCTCATAGAATTATCGCGCGATTTTGAGCTTGTTGACCTGGGCATCAAATTACTGATAAGATTCCCGCCTGTCCCTAAGTTTGTGAGGAGGGTTTATGGCAGATCACAACGATCCCAACGCGGTGAATCACATTTTTTCAGACATCGACTACAGCCCCGCCGATCTTTACGATTTGTTCGGGTGGCCCACGGCGGAGAGTAAGAATGTCGTATTCGCGTTGACGTTTGCCTCCGCGCCCGCGGCAGGCGTCCTCGATTCCGACCTCCTCTATCGTCTTTTGTTCACCAGCCATCCCAGAGTCGCGTGGCCGGAGTCCGGCGACGTCAGTCTGGACTCCGTCCTGCATTACTTTGATGCAGTCAAGGATAAGTATCTCGGCGAGCTAAAGACGGCGGAAATCCGGGTCACCGTGGACACGGCCGGCAGCGTGACGGTGAAGTTCCTTGGCTTTCCCGGTGGCGACTTCTCCACAACCATGGAAGTGAATAAAGTCGTTCCCATTCCCACTCCGGGCGGTCAGACGATCCAGGCCTTTATCGGCGGCCGCGACGATGCCTTTTTTAATGACTTGACCGGTTTTTTCCGTTCCATTAATTACGCTCCGCAGTTCTATCACGTTCCACATACCATGACTGAGGCGCGTGAATTGCCGATCCCCAAGACGTTGCTTGAGCTGGAGGGTAATGACTTGTTCAATTACCGGCCGGACATGCCCGAGTGGGGTTTTTCGCAGCTCGATGGTACGACGCCGAAATTGGACTTGCCCCCAGGACCCTGGACCTGGAACGGAAATAAATTCAAGAAGGACGCCGACGGCAACTTTCGTTTCGTTTACGACGGACGGGACTGTCGCGCGAAACAGAACTGCAACGCGATCGTTTTCGAAATCCCGCACTCCTTTATCACTCCTCGAACGGCGGAGAATCGCCTGATCAACGCCTGGGGCGAGAGCTGGGTGCGCAAAGCGGCCCACAAGGTGGAGGGCATTCCTGACGATCCCTCCTGGCTCCAACATCCCTGGAAGGTGGTCCGCGAAAAAGAATTGGATGGAGAATTGAGCAAGTACAAGCTGGTGGATACCGACGGCCAGCCCTTCGCCGACGCAGCTTTGAGCGAACGCGAAGACGACCGTCAATTGGGCGCCAACAATTTCTGGTTGGGCCCGCATTTCATCAAGCGATTGGCTCACCTGGGCTGGGGTTTCGGTCCTTCCATTAGCGCGTTGGGATTGAAGACTTCGTTCGATCACAATAACTCGCCAGTTTCCGTGTACAAAACTTATGACTTGGTAGCCACGGCATTCCCCCGCGTCGCAAAGACGCTCTTCCAGAAACTGAACATGCCGGATTCCTCTTGGAATCCCAAGGGCCTGCCCATTTCGTTGCGGAGGCCGTTTGAGATTTTCATTCCCAATGTCTGCGCAGTGGATATGGATACCACTGGCACATGGCCCTTCGGTCGCCGCCTGGAGGATCAAGTGGCGACGCGTTTTCTCTCGATGTTTCTTGACATGGAAGCTGAATTGAATGGCAAACCTTACCATATCGATCTGCTCGGCGATCAGGCATTGTGGGACAGCGCCCCGATCGTCCCGAAGACCCCGCCCAATCCACTGAAGAACGACAAGGAGTTTCTGGAGCAATTCCCGTATCTGGCCGAACCCTGGCCGGAGAAATGGTAGATGCAATGGCTAGCCAGACCGCGGCGCGCGTCCCGCAGCTCCCCGGATATGCGCAGGACGGATATGCTCAGGAATTGACTCGCGCTGAATCGGATATCGCCAGCCTCGAGTCGCGGAGGCAGAGTCATCCTGGCGATCTGGAAAAACGGGTGCGCCTCGCTTACCGGTTGTTCCACCGTGCTTCGTTGACTGGCATCATGGCCCACTTCGATGCGGTGGATGCGGCAATCCGTGAAGCTCTCGATGATTTCTCACCGAGGGAAGATGTCTGCCTACTGAAAGCCAACCTGGATTTTCGCTTTCACCGTCTCGCGGAAGTGCGGCAGGATCTCCAGATGTGCCCCAAGCTGTCCGGCCGGTTTGAAGGAAGAGTCCTGCTCGCGGATCTGGATTATCAGGAAGGCCGCTATGAGGCCTCTAGGCTGGAGCTTGAGCGTCTCATCGCGGAAAATCGCACCTGGGACAACTTGGCGCGGCTGGCACACTGGAAAAGCAAACTGGGCGATATCGCCGACGCCGACCAGTTATACGAAGAGGCCGAGGACGATCTCACCGCCAAACAGATGCGATCCTATGCCTGGCTGGAATTGCAGCGCGGCGTACTTGCGCTCACCCATGGCCGCTATGTCGAAGCCAGGAAGCACTACCAGCGAGCCGACGCTGCCTATCCCGGCCATTGGCACACGGATGAGCATTTCGCGGAGCTTCTGGCCGCGGAAGGAAAGTTCGATGAGGCCGCAGCACTGTTCCGGGAGGTCATCGCACGATGTCCCAAACCCGAGTTGCAGCAGGCTCTCGGCGAACTGTACCTGTTTTGCGGCCGGCCCGAAGCAGCCCAGCCGTGGTTCGACAGCGCTCTCGCAGCGTATCTGGAATCGGTCGAACGTGGTGGCGTACATTATTTTCACCACCTCGCCGATTTCTACGCCGACGCGCGAGAAGAACCCGCCGAAGCGGTGCGGTGGGCGCGTAAAGATATCGAGATGCGGTCAAACTTTTCGACGCAGGCAGCGATGGCCTGGGCTCTCTACCGTAACGGGCAGCTTTCCGAGGCGATGGAATACATTGGTTTGGCGCTCGCCTCAGGCGTGCGGGACGCCGGAATCTTCTCGACGGCCGCAACCCTGTTCGATGCCGCTGGAGAGACCGCCGAAAGCCAAAGGTTGGCGCAGGCGGCTTTCGAAATCAATCCGAAGCATCAGAACTTCCACATCCACCACTAACAGCGCGAACATCGCGGTGGGAGCGTGACCCAAGCGCTAAAAGCAATACGTTTTCTTTTGCGTCGTAGTGGGGATGCTGTATTCTGCATTACGACATTCCATCTTCGGATTTACAAAAAATAACGGGTTGCACAAACTGCTCCCCGTGATATACTTTCACCCGCGCCGTTAGCGTCGGAAGTCAGGCGCTTGCGAACACGTGGCCGTGGGCTCCAGCCTGGGCGGGAATCCCGGGCGCTCCTTCGCGGCCAGTGATAATGTTTCGGGCGTGATACTGGCCGGTACTTGAGAACAGAGGAAAACGTCTGCTATGACATGGCCCCTGATTGGACGCACTCTTCGGCTTGCTTTTCTGCTGCGAGTACCCATTTTCACGCTGACCGTACTCGCCGCGCTTGGACCTCTGGCATTGAACAGCAGCTTGCTTGGCAATCTGCTGGATCAGGGTCAAGGACGAACGGAATGGTACCTATTCACCGTGTCTTTTGCCGCCTTCATGCTGGCGTCCACGGCGGTGACAACCATTAACATCACCTTGCACTACGGCAATGATCGTTTCGACCAAGGAGCCAGTCTCGGACTATCGCAAAAGCGTCCGTTGCTCACTTTTATTTTCGGATGCGTCGCGGCACTGATTCTGGTGGTGTGCGTTTACCGTCGTACGATACCCAACCAACTGGTCAATGCCTTGTTTTTGCTGCTCGGCTTCGTCGCAGCGCTTGTCTTAGTGATCCTGGCCAAAGTGGTTCAGCTCTTTCTTACGGATCCAAAGACTACCAAGCATCCGCCGCCCTTTCTGGTGTTTCCCGCTTACATATTCCCATTTGCCGAGCGCATCTTCGACGACATCTACTGCTATAGCAGTGGCAGATCCCACACCGCCAAGAACTGGTTCAACCGGCTCAGCCAGTTTCCGCTGCAAATCTTGAGGCCCGCTGGACAAGGTTATCTAATGAACCTCGACCCGCCTGCCGGCGAACCACTCCGGCTCCAGTCCGGACATGTATTCGCCCTCTCGCTGTTCGTAATCGCTTTTTCGTTGTACCTGGGAATTGGACTGGTCAAGTCCGGGATTACGGCGATTGACGCTCGAGTGCCGGCGCTCGCTTTCGTATTGCTGTTCTTCATCGTAGCTTGCTGGGCACTGTCCCTGCTTACGTTCTTCTTCGATCGATATCGTTTTCCGCTGTTGTGGACCGTCGGCGCATTTTCTCTGATGGCCCTTTGGTCGCCGCAATCCGATCACTTCTTCAGAGTCGAGACGCGGAAAGCCGCGATGCCGGAACCACCCACCGCCGCCGCGTATATGAAGAAGCGATTGGAACTGAACAAGCCGAAACGGCTTATCGTAGTGGCGACACCCGGAGGAGGCATTCAAGCCGCGGCGTGGACTGCGAAGGTGCTCACGGAACTCAACCACGAAGCTCCCGGTTTCCGCCAGTCCGTGGCCGCCGTCAGTTCTGTTTCGGGCGGGTCGCTTGGATCCATCATCTACGCAGCCAGTTTTGCGGGAAAAATCGGAGAGGAAGAGGTTACTAAAAATGCCCGCCAATCCGCCATTGATGAGGTTGCGTGGGGCTGGACGGTTCCCGATGTGTGGCGCGCAATATTACCGTGGTTCCGAACCAATCGCGCCATCGACCGGGGTTGGGCGTTGGAAAAGAAATGGGCGGCAATCAATAACCTGAACGACACGGGCGGTTCCGCGGGAACCATGCTGGGCGATTGGTCGAACGCGGCCAGGGAGGGCACCATGCCGGCACTGCTCATCAACGCGATGCTGGTGGAACGCGGACAGCCCGTAGTCTTCTCAAATACGCGCTTTCCCGCTACCTTCAGTGAAGATAACCGCATCGCAAACTTTTACGATCTATATTCGCGTGCGCAATACCTGCATTATGATATTCGCGTGAATACCGCGGCGCGGTTGTCGGCATCCTTCTCCTACGTCGCCCCGGCTTCCCGGCCGAATCTGAATGGTCCATACACCGTCGGCTTTCATTTCGTGGATGGCGGTTACTACGACAATTTTGGAATCACATCGCTGCTGGCGTGGCTTACCGAGGCGCTGGAGGATCCCAGCGTGAAGCCGCAACTGACCGACGTTCTGATTTTGCAGATACAGCACTTCAACGACGCCAAACTTAACGGCCCAAGCCAGCAAGGCTGGGGCTACCAGATAGTGGCGCCTCCCGTCGCTTTGTACAATATGCGCGATTATGCGCAGGATTCCGTAGCGCGCAAACAGTTGGAACTTTTTGGGAAGTATTACAGGGACGAGCACGTCAACGTCTGGAAAACCGGAATCTCATATACAGGCACGGGCCACTGTGCCGACGCGCCGCTTTCCTGGAAGCTCGATAGTGAACAGCAGGCCTGCATCGACCGCACCTGGGAAGACGTTCTTACCGGTCAGAAGGGTGCCTTGCAATGCGTCAGTTCCTATGTAGGAGGCGCCGATCCGCGCAGTTATTGCGGTCTGGCCGCGGACGAAAAGGAGTGAGCGCGCATGTCATTTAATGAATTAAGCCATCGCGCCGCTGCCGCGGCCGTTCTCATGATCGCGTGGATTGTTGTAATGGGGTATGTTCCACCAAAGTATCCATTTCCATACATCTTCCATCACGATGTCGCCTCGCCCATACTGGCATTGGAAATCTCCCGCGATGCAGACGACATCGAAGCGGTCCTGCACCGGGCCGATCCACTGGCAAAGCAAGCAGCCAGCTTTGAGCGCGTGAGTAACCAATTGGATCTCATCTTCATTCCGCTGTACGCTTTCTTCTTTTGGTCCCTGGCGAGGGTATTCGCCGAGAGAACGCGGCTGTTGACCTTGTTCATCTTGGGAACCGCATTGTTCGACTACGCCGAGGACTGGCAGATTTTCCGGGCGCTGGATGGCGAGAACCCGGCCATCTTCATCCCTTCGCTGGTTAAGTGGGGGCTGCTGGGAGTGGTTCTCTTGGGCACCGGAATCATTCTGTTACGGTCCCGAAGTCCGGTCTACTCGCTGGCTACCAAACGGCTGCTTGCTATTGCATATTTCATCTCGGGCCTGCTCTTGCTTATAGCGGTTGCGTTTGGGACTCGGATCGGATATTCGCTGATCGCGCTAGCGATTCAACTTCTTGCCTTCGTGGTTGTGGTCCACGTGATCGGGTTCCTGGGACACTACCTCGCGATCCCCGGAATCACTCAGAAGTACGTGGAAAACTTCTGTGAGGAGCGGAAAAAGATTGGGAAAGAATCGTTGATCGCGGTTGAGCCAAGCCCGCGGGAGTAGCGGAACACCGGCTACATCGAGACTGACATATCCAACCATGAAAACCAAGAAAGCAACCCAAAGTTCGTTCCACTCATCGAATCAGATTCCGGGTGCCTAACTGTCGAGCGGCTCTGCAGCCGCATGTCTGTGTCAGAAATCGCAGGGCGCTCAGATATCGGACAATTGGCCGTCTACGCGACGCTAGAACAAGGGATCTTGCCCGGAATCCGCCTCGGTCGGCGGTGGATCATCACGCGGTACGCCTATGCGCAATGGGAACGTACTTGCGGAATGCGGTGTGGCGCAGCAACTTCAGACGAAGCGGTACCGGTATTGAACAAGGCTCATCCTTCTGGCCGTTTCCATGGGAGCCAGGACTCACAGACTCAGACCCGATCTGGGCAATTTTGGGCAATGCGCGACGGCGATGCTGGCAAAATGTGCCACTCTCGGCAACTTCGAATCCCACCCTCACCGCCAGAATAGCCAGGTGCAAATACTGAATCTCTCTTTGGTTCGGCCTGGTCTGTTAACGTCACTCTGGACGGCCGGCACACCGGGACACTTGCATACCGATGGAGTGACCACGGTAACGGCCGACTAACCCGCCAACCCGAGCGAGGTGCTATTTTTATGGAACCGCTCATTTGGCGCCAAAAGAACCATCTGGCGGCCAAGAACCCTCTGGCCAATATGTGCCATGGAGCCTTGGCAACCGTGGCAACGCTCGCTGCTATGGCAACCAATAATCCGTAGGTTAAGGTATATCCAGGCTCGCGATACTCCGAATCCCTCCCTCTGCGCCAGAACATTCTAAAGCACTTTGAGCAATCCAGCTTCGCTGTCATGGTTTGGCAAAATGGGCCGCCAATTCGCGATATTGACACGTTGACGTTGGTCCTGCAAATTCCAGCGAAACTCGCCGCCGGCAGACTACCGCTGGTAGCAAATCGGTAGCAAACCCCAAACAAAACCAGACAACGCAAGACGGTTGCCAATTTCGCAAGTCATTGTCAGACTGGGCTAGGCAATCGTAGACAGGAACCGAAAAGGGACTTAGGATCTGGCGGCCGAAAGGCCATGGGAGTTCGACCCTCCCCGTTCGCACCAATCACCCAACAATCTCGTGCTTCTTCGCGCGCGGCCCGGGGTGGATAGTGCTTACCCATCCGGCCCGGTATTTTTCCATTTGCCGGCGTCCGGCCATTCGGTCCCGCTCGTTTTGATACGCCGTTATAAATGCGCCGGTGAGCTCAGATTCGGCGCGGACTCCGAAGAAGCTGGTGGCGCAGCGACGTAAATCGCCGGCGGCGAGACTGCCGCAGGTCTGCGCCACCACGCAGGCCACCAGGAGTAACCGGTCCACGATGGAGGAATCCGGTTCCAACAATGCGGTGAGCTGGTCCCGGATGCACGCGTGTTGGCCGCAATTGGGCCGATAGGTTGTGGCCATGTCATGTGGTTAGTTTTACGAGCTGGTGGTTGTGGTTCCAAGAAGACTGGCCAGCACGTCTTGCGAATTGGAATCGGTGGTCGTCTGAAATGGGTTCGTCGAGCTGGATTGGCTCGATCCGTGGTGTCCGCCGCCGTGGTGGTGATGTCCGGAGAGACCGGCTTGCTGGAGATCCTGCGCGGATGGGATTTGGCCGCCCTTGGCCGCGTTCTGGAACTCATTTGCCAAATTGTTTAACTGCGTAGCCTTGGTGGAATTACCACTATTGGTAGCCGATTGCGCGGCCAGTTGAAGGTTGTTGGAGATCTGGCTCATGATTTGGCTGAACTGGCCCGGACTTTGTTGCTGAATTTGCTGCAGCTCATTCAGGAAGCTGGCAGTAGGTGACAGACCCGAGGCATCGGTTTGCTGCGCGGCGGAAGAAACCGAGCTAGAGCTGCTGGTGTTATTGGCCGATGAGGTACTCGGCTGGAAGATGCTGGGGAACAGCGAGGAAACTGGGTTAATAGTCACGCGGCCGTTTAATGCAAGTCGGCGGCCAATCGAAATAGATTGAAAACACTAGGTGCGATCGTGGTGGGCGGCGGCAAGTTTCCGCCGTGTCGAAATCTTAGCACGCGGCCGTACATTGACGCCGAGCGGCGCATTCTGCTCTAATCGCCAAATGCCCGAGCCCGAGGTTCGCGCGGTGGCGGACAACCTCCTGCAGGCCCTCCGGTTCTTTGGACACGCGCGGGCCAGCAGCGAAATCCAGGATCTCCCCGGCGTGTCTTTAATTTTCTGCGGGCTCAACTACGCCGCCTTCAATGCCGCCCTGGTTTCCCGTCCGGTGGCGGGCGACGGGCAAGAGCTGTCGAGCCTGATTCAGTTAGCGGCGCAGCGGTTTGACGCGCGCAACCTGCGCTGGACTTGTTGGGTCTGCGACGACTTTCTAAGCCGGCCGGCGTTGCGCGATGCCGATCGCATCTTCAGCCGATTCGGACTGCGGCCCTTGACGCAGGCGCCCGGCATGTACACTCGAAACCTGCTGCCGCCGCATCGCAAGCTGCCGCGGATCGAAGTGCGTCCCGTGGCCGACGCAGAAACGCGCAAGGCGTTCGCCGAGATCATGTCGGTGGCATTCGAAATTCCAGCGGCCGTATGCACCGCGGTGTACGGCTCGGAGTTCGCCTGGACCGGCGACTTACAAGGTTATGTCGGATTCGAAAACGGCAAAGCCGTCACCACCGCGGCGGCCGCGCTAACAGGTGACGTGATCGGGCTGTATTCGGTGGCCACAGTGCCGGCGTTCCGGCGAATGGGGTATGCCGAAGCCATCATGCGTCAGGTGATTGAACAGGCCGGCGCCGCCGGGACGGTTCTGCAGTCCACGCGGTCGGGATTGTCGCTGTACGAAAGGATGGGCTACCGGATGGTCACCAATTTCAACGTGTACATCGCAGATTAGTCGCGCGTGAAAATGTTGGGCGCGCCACAGCTTGGGCACGCATAGCTGCGCAGCATCCAGCGATTCCGTTTCACGATCCCGAGCTGCTCGAGCCAGGCCGACGAAGCGCCCGAGCCGCAGCGTACGCATACGTTCGACCAAGTGCTGGTATCGAGCGTTTCATCGAGAGTACCGAAGTAGAGAGCCCAGCCATACAAGCTGAGCCGCATGTGCAACCAGCGATCCGAAAGGCGTGAAATTAGGCTCCATAGCCCCAGCAGACCTTCCCTGCCACCACCCAGCAGCAGCATCTTTCTAGGAGCGCGCCCGGCGAGATTGTTGTGATTCAATATCGAGAGCGAGCTTATCAATAATCGGCCACCGGCAAAGTGCAATCCTGTGTGGCGTTCCACCAGCGCAATCAATTCAGTCCGCGATCGGAACGCGTTCACGTGGCCGCCGCCGCGCCCTAACCACCGGTACAGTTTGTCGGAGAACGTGCTCGCATCCGGCACAGCGATGAAAATAGAACCGGACGGCCGCACCACGCGGCCCAACTCCTGGAGCGCCATTTCCAGCCGTTCGAAATGCTCCAGGCTGTGATTCGAGATAACGGCATCGAACGTTGCATCCGGAAACGGCAGGCTGGCTGCATCGGCCTGGACGAAATCACACCGCGCGCCTCGACTCGGGATTTCAAGATCCAACCGAACTGCGCGGACTGGGTATAGAGATGCATCAAAGCTGCCGGCGCGGCTGCCCAAATCGAGAACGCGGGCGCCTTCCGGCAAGTGCCTCAGGATTTCATGCATCTATTTGGTTCACATCTCTTGGGATAATCCATTCTCCCGTGTTTTGGGCGAACGCGGTGCCGAACGATTAGTGGTCCAAAGCGCGCCGGTTGCGTTGAATAACGCGCAGGTACTCTCGCCACGCCGAGGAGCGCACCTGCGGCGCGAGATTGCTGCCCGTCCTCGTTTGATTGTGCCCGGCCTAGCACAAAACGTGGTCAATGTAATATAAACACCTGATTATCAAGGCTAAACCGTGCGATCCTTTCCCATGCTTTTTACCGGGCACAGCGCACGCGGTGCCTTGATGACGGTGCTACGCGATGCTGACCCGACACCCCTTGGGCCTCCTGGTTCCGCTTTTCAAGCTCAATTTGTTTCGGCCGCTTCTGCTGCTTGTCTCGCTCCGGCGACATCAATGACACATATTGCGAAGTTACTCGCTCGGATTCCAGACAGTAAGCATCCTCCAAGATATGACGGAAAGCGCGCGGCTTTAGCGTAAAGGATTGTGATGAGGTCACTACACCCAATGTCCGAAACGATGATCTTAACCCTCAAAGCACTGCTCGGGCTTCTCGGCCTTGCGGCCAATGCTCAACCTACGCTCGCACCCAATTCATGGAGTATCGGGACGCCCATGCCCACGGCTCGCCAAGGGCCTTTCACAGGGGTGATTGGTACCAACATATATGTGGTCGGCGGAATTACAAACACCTCCGTCCTCAACGTCAACGAGATCTATGACACGACCACCAACACTTGGTCCAGCGGAGCTCCCATGCCGACAGCGCGCTGGCTTGCAGCCTCTGCCGTCGTCAACAATATTCTTTACACCATTGGAGGTAGGAGCAGCAGCAACGTCTCACTGAACGTCGTGGAAGCCTACGACCCGGCGACGAACACCTGGTCGACGAAATCCCCTATGCCGATCGCCAATGACAATATTTATGCGACGGTCGAAAATAATATCATTTACGTTATCGGCGGCTTCAGCCAATCCAGCCAGCAAAGGATAACCACAGTCCTGTCCTACAATCCGGCCACAGACGTCTGGAGCGTACTCGCTCCGCTGAATGTGGGTAAGTCGGAGTCCGCTGTCGGACTTCTAGGTTCGACGATCATTTCAGCAGGAGGTCTTACCAACTCGAGCGCAACCACCACCGACACGGAAGGCTATAATGCCGCGACTAATTCATGGACGACTCTCGCGTCGATGCCCACCGCCCGTCAAGCGGCTTGCTTCGGTGTCACCTCAGGACTGCTCTATGTAGCTGGCGGCTCCTCGGCGGGGGGGGCGGCATCGGTTCCACTTACTGTCATGGAAGCCTACGACGCGACCACCAATTCATGGTCGAGCGGCCTGCCGTCCATTCCCAACGCCGTGGTCTCGCCGGGATCAGTCAGTGTGGGCGACCGCCTCTATTGTTTCGGCGGTTCCAGTAATGGTGTCGCCGGTCAAGGAACCGTCAACGATTATGTGCAAATCTACCAGCCCGCTACAACAGCTTGTCTTGCGCCGCCGTCCGGCCTGGTCGGCTGGTGGCCCGGAGACACCAATGAGAACGATATTGTCGGCGGCAACAATGCGTCGGTCGTCAGCCTCGTTACTCTCGTGCCCGCCGAAGTGAAGGACGGCTTTCAATTCGCCAGCCGTGGCTACGTGACCATCCCGGAGTCGCCGATCTTGGAGAACCAGAGGTTCACCTGGGTTGCATGGGTAAGGCCGGACGGCCCAAGTGCAATAAGCTCGAACAACGACCGTAACGGCAGCGTCATCGTAAATCAGGTTTATTTACTGGCCGAGAATGTCTTCACTCAATTGTCCTGGAGTTCATCCAGCGGGCAGTTTGTTTTCGTCTTCGGTGACGACTCCACCGAGTTCATTCTTTCCCAGCACTCATTCGCGCCGGGCGTTTTCTATTCGGTCGCCGGAACATACGACGGCAGCACGTTCCGATTGTTCGTAAATGGAGTACTCGAAGGAAGCCTTTCCGATGCCAAGACCATTCTATACTCCTCCCTCGGATGGCAGTTCGGCGGTAATGCAAGTTTCGCCGTGAACTTTCCGAGGACGTGGAATGGCGTGATCGATGAAGTTCAGGCGTTCAACCGCGCGCTCTCAGCCGACCAACTGCTGTCGATTTTCAATGCTGGAAGCGCCGGAGAGTGCAAAAATATTCCACCTCTTTCGGTGAACTCCTTCGGGACGGTAAACAATGCCAGCTTCGCGCCCGGATCGACGCCGCTCGCTCCAGGCACCATCGCCGCCGTTTTCGGCACCGGCCTCGACGACGGATCGATGGACGCCTTCTCATCCTTTGGAGCCGATGGAAAGCTGATCAACTCGCTCGGAGGGGCCAGTGTCACGTTCAGCGGAGTTTCCAACCCGGTGCCGATCTTCTCCGCGTTTCCGCAGCAGCTTAACATCGAAATCCCGCAAGAGCTGGCCGGCCTCACCTCGGCGACCATCCAGGTGACGGTCAACGGTCAGACCAGTGCTCCGCAGTTTGTTCCGCTCGGTGCTTTCTCTCCCGGCATTTTCACGATCCCGCCCGGAGGCACGGGCCAGGGAGCGATTCAAATCGCAAACTCGAATCCCGTGACCTTCGCCGCGCCGCAGGGCAGCATTCCCGGATCGCTGGCCCGGCCAGCAAACATAGGCGAATTCATCACCATTTTCTGCACTGGCCTTGGCGCCGTCACGAATACACCGGCCACGGGAGCGCCGGCCTCGGGTACCGCTCCGTCGACTACCCTCGCTACGCCTGAAGTCACAATTGGGGGAGTGCCTGTCACGGTCAGCTTCTCTGGACTCGCGCCCACATTCGTGGGTCTCTATCAGGTAAACGTGCAGGTCCCGTCTGGTGTACCGCAAGGTGATGCGGTGCCGCTCTCGCTTAGCATCGCTGGGGTTAAAGCCAACGTGGTCACAGTCGCGATCGCTGGATCATAATTTGGCTCCGACGCGGGCGCCTTCCGGCAAGTGCCTCAGGATTTCATGCATCTATTTGCGGGCTCAGCGCTCCTGAGACGATCCAATGACCGGTTTTCTGGATGTCCGCGGAGAGCGAACGATCAGCGGTCCACGGTGGGCTGATGCGCGCGAGCTCCGCGCGGATGCCCTCGATCGCGGGACTGGATTTGAGCGGACGCAGGCAATCCAACGCGCGAGCCGCGGTAAGCAACTCGATGGCGAGAACGTTGCGCGTGTTGCGGACCACTTGCTTCAGCTTGAGAGCCGAGGTCATCCCCATGCTGACGAAATCCTCTTTGTTGCCACTAGTAGTTATGGAACCGGTGGAAGCGGGATGCGACAAGACGCGATTTTCCGCAACGAGTGCTGCTGCGGTCACCTGTAGCATCATGAATCCCGATTCCAGCCCGGCGTGGCCGGTGAGAAACGGAGGCAACTCCTCGTTGAGTGCGGGATTCACCAATCGATCGATACGGCGTTCGGAGATTCCGGCCAACACAGTCAGAGCTACGGCCAGCGAGTCCAATTGCAGGGCCAGCGGTTCGCCGTGAAAATTTCCGCCGGAAATTATTTCGTCGCCGAACACCAGCGGATTGTCGGTCACGGAATTGAGCTCGATTTCAAAGCATCGCCGCGCTTCGGCCAGGGTGTCGCGAACAGCTCCGTGCACCTGCGGGGCGCAGCGCAGCGAATAGGCATCTTGCACGCGGCGGCATGTGATGTGCGACTGGCGGATCTCGCTAGCTTCCAGGAGCCGCGTGAGATTAGCGGCGCTGGCGAGTTGTCCGGGATGCGGCCGCGCCTGATGCAACCGCGGATCAAAAGCACGCGGAGTGCCGCGCAACCCGTCCAGTGTCATAGCGCAGACTGTGTCGGCCGCAGTGGCGAGGGTTTCGGCGCGCAGCAGTTCGAGACATCCCACGGCAAGCATGGCCTGCGTGCCGTTCACCAGCGAAATGCCTTCTTTCGACGCCAGCACGATGGGTTCGATTCCAGCGCGCCTAAGCGCATCTGCGCCGGACATGCCAACACCTTCGAACTCGGCTTCGCCTTCGCCGATCAGCACCAGTGCGATATGGGCGAGCGGAGCCAGATCGCCGCTTGCGCCCACACTTCCTTGTGAGGGAACTAGCGGCGTGACGCCGTGATTCAGCAAATCGCACAGGCGTTGCGCCACGATCGGCCGAATTCCGGAAAAACCTTTAGCCAGCACGTTGGCGCGGATCAACATCATGGCACGGACTTCCTCGCGCGCCAGCGGATCGCCCACGCCGCACGCATGTGAGCGGACGACATTTCGTTGCAGCTGCTCAAGCTCGTCAGGGGGCACGCGGACATCGGCCAATAAACCAACGCCGGTATTGACGGCATAGACCGGCGCATCGCCGGATGCCAGGTGCTCTACAACAGCGCGGGAGCGTTGCATCGCCGCCACGGCCGGGGAGGCTATCTCGACGGGTGCGCCATGCGTGGATACTTGGAGAACGTCGTGCAGGGATAGACGAGATCCGTCGAGCGAGACCATCCTTATAGTTTAGGCCGCGAATGAACGCGAATGAACGCAAATCAAGAAGTAAAGATTGTAGACGATCCGCTTCCACTCCACCTTCGGTTTCTGAAAGTTGACGAGCAAGGCTAATTTCAAGTTCGTGGCTCTAAGGTAGTTAATGCACTGTGCCAAGTGCTCGTTGGTGAAGGATTCGACGCACTTCAGCTCCACAACGATTTCTTTCTCGACGACCATATCGCTCAGGTATTCACCTACACACTGGCCCTTGTACATAACTGGGCATCGAACTTGCGCTTGAGCGCTGAGCCCCAATAGAGCCAGCTCCTTCAACAACGCCCGCTCATACACTTTCTCTAGAAAGCCGGGTCCTAGGACATTTGAAACTTCAAAGGCTGCTCCAATGACCCTTTCAATTAAGGCGTTCAGATTATCCGTGTTCATCCGTGTGCATCCGTGGCCAAAAAGAATAGTCCCGCAACCCACCCATAGTTCTCCCCTGATATGCTAGCTGCATACATGGACCTCAACCTCACTCCCACTGAACTTGCTTTTCGCGATCAGGTCCGCGGATGGCTTGCTGCCAACGTTCCGGCTGACTGGGAAAAGCATCGCGCTGAAGATGAAATGCAAGCGCGTTTTGAATTTCTGCTTGGCTGGCAGAAGAAAGTTTTCGAGGCAGGTTGGGCCGGCATCGCGTGGCCGAAAGAGTACGGCGGCCGCGGAGCCACGCTCATGGAGCAGGTTATCTTCACGGAAGAAATGGCTCGCGCCGGGGCGCCTCCATTGGCTAATGTTCTCGGGCTGATGCTGATCGGTCCAACTATCATCGCGTTCGGAACGGATGCGCAAAAGAAACGATTCTTGCCGAGCATTCTTAGCGCCGACGAAATCTGGTGCCAGGGATTTTCCGAGCCAAACGCAGGATCGGATCTCGCTAACGTCCGCACCGAAGCCAAACTCGACGGCGATCATTACGTGATCAACGGGCAGAAAGTCTGGACCAGCTATGGATGGGCCGCGGATTGGTGCGCGCTGCTGACGCGCTCCGATCCGAATTCCTCGAAGCACAAAGGGCTGAGCTACATTCTGGTGGACATGAAAAGCCCGGGCGTGGAAGTTCGTCCCTTGCGCCAGATGACTGGCGAGAGCGAATTCTGCGAGCTGTTTTTCCGCGACGTGCGCGTCCCGGCTGAGAATGTCCTGGGGCAAGTGGGCGACGGCTGGAATGTCGCCATCGGAACGCTGATGCATGAGCGCGCTACGCTCGGCGCCGGGATGCAGGTCACCTTCCAGCGGCAGTTCGACCGGTTGGTGGAACTCTCGCACACTATAAAACGCAACGGCCACACCGCCGCCGAAGATCCAGTGATGCGGCAGAAGTTGGCGCAGAGCTATATCGATATCGAGATCATGCGCCTCAACCAAATGCGCGCCATCACGCGCATCAACCAAAAGGGCCTGCCGGGACCGGAAGGCTCCATCCAGAAAATCTTTTGGACGGAACTGAACCAGCGCTTCCAACAGGTGGCGGCTGAGTTACTGGGTCCCTATGTACAATTGACGGAAGGTGAACGTTCCATCGACGACGGCGCCTGGGCGTATTCATTCCTACGGACCCGAGGGAACACTATCGAAGCGGGGACGTCCGAAATCCAGCGGAACATTGTAGGCCACTTTGTTTTGGGCCTGCCCAAGAGTTATTGAGGATTATCCAAAATGCAATTCGGATTGACGGAAACCCAACAGACACTGAAAAACACGGTTCGCAAATTCCTGGCAGCGGAATGTCCGCTGGCCGAGGTTCGCAAGCAGATGGAGACTGAGACGGCTTTCGACGCCGCGCTGTGGAGCAAAATCGCCGAGCAGGGCTGGACCGGCATCATCTTTCCGGAAGAGTACGGCGGATTCGGGATGGGGATGGTGGAGATGGCGGCGACGCTCGAGGAAATGGGCCGCGCGCTGCTGCCTGGACCATTTTCGAGCACGGTCCTAGCGGCGGGCAGCTTGTTGGAGGCGGCGGGGAACGATAGCCAGAAGAAAGAATACTTGGGCGCCATTTGCCGCGGCGAGGCGAAAGCCAGTGTAGCGCTGCTCGAAGATTCCGCGTCCTGGTCGCCCGACGCGGTCCAAATGAAGGCTACCGGCTTGACGCTCAACGGACGGAAGCTGTTCGTGCCAGACGCCGCGGTCGCCGATTTCTTGATAGTGGTTGCCCGCATGGATGGCGATCTTGCGCTTTTCATGGTGCCGGCGAACGCGCCGGGGCTTCGAATCACAAATCTGCCCGCCATGGATGCCACGCGGAAGCTCTACGAGGTGACATTCGATAACGTGGCGGCGGAATTATTGGCGCAAGGCAGCCACGCGCGCACGGCTCTGGATCGTGCACTGGATATCGCGACCGTTGGTCTGGTAGCCGAAATGACCGGCGGCATGCAACGGCTGCTCGAAATCACGGTGGAATACGCGAAGACGCGCAAACAGTTCGGGCGCGCCATCGGCGAATTCCAGGCTGTGCAGCATCAATGCGCCGACATGCTGGTATACACGGAGAGCTCGCGCTCAGCCGCCTACTACGCCGCGTATGCCATTCAAGAAGGAATCCCGGAAGCGCGCCTCGCGGTATCGGTTGCGAAAGCCTATGCGAGCGACGCGTACCGGGAAGTAGGAAACCGCGCCATCCAGATCCACGGCGGCATGGGATTCACCTGGGAAAGCGACGTTCATCTGTTTTACCGGCGAGCCAAAGCCTCGGAAGTGGCGTACGGCGATGCAGGCTTTCACAGAGAGCGTGTCGCGAAACTGGTAGTGGATGCGCCGCAGCATCAGGAACACGAACAAACCGTTTTGGCCGCGAATGCACGCGAATGAACGCAAATCCTATTCGCGTTTATTTGCGTTTATTCGCGGCCTGATTGGTTTTGCGGCGCCTAGCTTTCAACACCACGTGGATCTCATCGTTCCTCGGATTCGTAAACCGGCACACCACCAAACCATCCGCATCCAGCGAAATTATGGCTGGTACGCTCACCGATGTCAGCATCCAGCCCGGCGGCAATGCTACATCGTCGTACGGACGGCCTAGCGTGCGGTCCCACACTAGTTCGCCATCCTTCATGGTGTATCCAATCGGGTCGGTGTACGTCTCGATCACCCGGACACGCACCGATTCGCCCTCCACCAGCGCGTGGTCCAAGTCTCCTTGTACCACTACCGATTCCGGATCGGTCGGATTTGGATAATAGCCCAAGGCGTTCACCGATTTTCCGGTGACTGTGTAGGTCTCGAGCTGCTTGCCGGCGTTGAGATCGATCACAACGGATTTCGTTACCACGCTGCCTTTGCGGACAAAGCTATGCACGTACTTCTGGCCGGGCTTGGAAACCGTGAAGTCATGCGAGATACGGAATTGATGCGAATCCGGATCGAGCAGCCAGTAGTGGATTTCGAGATCCTGCTCGGCTCGGTGAAATTGCGCCATGGCGAGCGCCGGAATCAACGCCAGCCAAAGGCATCTCATGGCAACTTCCGTCCGGTTATCTTCACGGGAAGCTGATCGTCACGATCGTTCAGCATGCTGATGCGCACGCGGCCGTCCGGCTGCATGGAGACGATGGAGGGGACGCTCGAACCGATCAGCTCATATCCGGCCGGCAGAACCACTACATTGCGCCGCACGCCCAGCGGACGGTCGAACACAATGCGGTCTCCTTGCGAGCTGTAGGATGCCGCGTCTTCATAAGTCTTATAGATCCGAAAGCGCGCCACACCCTGTTTGGGAATCGGCGCGCTGAAGTAAACTTTCAGCGACTCGCCATTCATAATCTCAAACTTGAGTTCTTTTCCGGTGGCGAGATCGATCACCCGTTCGTCGGAGGCCTTCGAGCCTTTCCTGATCGGATTCAGATAAAACGCCGCACCCTCCGTCGATGACATGACGTCGTAGATGATGGCGAATTTGTGCGTCTCCGGCCCGAGCAATTCGTAGACGGTGAATTCATGCTGCGCGAACGCGGTGCTCGCAAGCAGAAACAGCAAGAGGCTTTTTGCCACAGGCTACTAGCCTACCAATAAATCCTTCAGCTCTCCCACGCGCTCCAACTCGCACTCGCCCAGGTCCACCCACTGGTTCTGGCGCGTTCTTTGCACGAAGACAATCTTTTCCGCGCGGAAGGTTTTGGGGCATGGACACTCGGCCCAACGGTCGCGCGCCACATGCAGCAGTTCGTCCACTTCATCGGGCTTTAGCTCCTGCGCCAGCGTGACGTGCGGATGATAAGGGAACTCTTCCCGGTAGGCCAAAGGGCCGGTATTCATCGCGTCATGCATTCGCTGCATCGTTTCGCCGCCGGCTACGATGCGGATATAAATTACGTCGGACACCGGAAGCAGGTCGATATTGCCCAGTTGAATCTCAAAAGGGGCGAATTGCTTGGCCAGCTTGCGGATGGATTCCCAAGCAGGCTCCGGGTCGGACGATACGGGCCGTGGGGGCAAGATGGTAACGTGCGCCCTTAGAAAACAGTTCGGCACCAGTTCCTGCCTCAGACGATTCAGAAAGCCTGCTAACGGCTCGGGAATATAAGTAACGAGAGCGAAGGAATTGATCCGATCCCTCACAGGGGGATCTTTAAACATACTTTATAGCTTCTATGTTACCTCAGCTCTGTGGCGACCTCTCCGGGCGGCTCAGGTTGAGGAGCCGCCGGTGCCACGGGTTCCGGTACGTACCAGCGCGCTTCTTCGAATCCGATGTACTTAAGAATGCGAAGCCCGCCGGCTTCCGTTTCAACCAGATCCCCCACCTGGAGTGCTTGCTCAGTTTCCCGCAGCGCCAGCCAAACCGCGTAGGGGCTGGCCCCCTCGGCTTTCGATCCAGGCTCATAGTCCTTGAGTTTTACGATTGTAATTCCGGAAGTGTGCGGCGCCCAACGGAACTGTTGGCGATGAGAGTCCTTCATACGATGAATCTGGTAAGACGGCATGTACTCTATTCTCCCCCAAAACAAATCGGAATGGAATGTTTTATCGCGTCCGCATCCTGTTCCCCGGCACGGATCCATCGTTCTACATTCGACCGCTTCCAGTATATGGCGTCGAGCGGTGCTCCGAGCAGCTTAGGCGGAGCAAGGCGGATCACTTTCATGGACGCCGGCGCAACCCCTCGAAAGGGCGAGAGCAGCTTCATTGCGCCCACGAACGTCTTGGCCACCAGGCCAGGGATCTGGGGTAGGACGTCGATCACCAGGGCCTCGGTAGCTCCCAGCTCGGCCGCCGCCCACAAGGGAACTGCTGACAATTCGCCGCCGTCGGAATAGATCCGGCCATCGATGCGCACTTGATCGAAGAGGCCGACGATGGCGGTGCTCGCCACCAGGTGCTGCCACGCCACCTCGGGTCCGCGGACGATTCGAGGCCGCAGTTTCACCAGATCCGTCATAACCAGCGCATACTCCACGCGCGGCTGGTAACGTTGATGCATGTCGCAAATTAGGCGCTGAAGCTGTCCGGTATCCAGCACGCCTTTGAAAGGACCCGTCGGAAATTTCCAACGATAGTTCTTCACGGCTTCCATGTTGAGCCAACGCTCAATTAACTCATCCGGCGCGCAACCGCCGGCAATGGCCCATCCGTTCACCGCGCCGATGGAAGCCCCGACAATCAGGTCGGGTTTGAACACGTCGGCGAGCGACTTCCAGGCTCCAACTTGGTAGGCTCCAAACATTCCGCCGGCGGAAAGGACAAGGGCGTTCATCAGCGGTTTCCAGGGTGATTTAGAATGTCCGTTTTGCGTCGAGATCCAGCGCGAAGGATGGTTTCATAGACGTCCCAGTGACCGTGAATGGGACTACCGTTACGGTCTTCTTCTTCAGAAACGGACTGACTGCTTTCAGCACCACCGCTTTGATGCCGGTAGTGGTGTCGGACAACTTTCCATTGGTGGTCAAGATTCCCTGCAGGTTCACAGCGTTGTTCAGCAGGTTGTAGGTGCCACGAATCTGAGCAAATGTCCCAGGGGCGCTGAACGAGACATTCGACAACGTTGCAATGCCATTCTTCGCCGAAACATGTCCCTTGAGATTCGAGAGCACGGTTTCAGGATCTTCTGCTTGCTGCTTCTTGTTCTCGCCGCGGGCGCTCTCGGTCAACTTGTTGAGGGGCGCCTGCATCGCACCGTTGGTGAATCGTTCATTGCCGACTCCGAAGTCGCCTTCCAGATTCAGCTTTGTCAGAAACCCGGACGATCCGGGCGGCACCTTGATGGTCGCGCGGAAGCTGACGCTACCCGTCATCGAGGGATTTTTTTCTTCCGTAACAAGGTTCAGCAAGTCGTCGATGCGGCCGTCGTTGACGGTCATTGCGAGCACCAATGTCTTTCCGTGTTGGCCGGGTTGGCCGGTGACGCTGCCGCTCGAGAGCGCCGTAGTTCGCTCAAAATGCGATTTGACGCTCTCAAGAGACGTATCGCCGTTTGTTCCATCCACCACAGCGCGAAATTCGGTTGACAAGTGAACGGGATGGTTGCTTCCAGAAATGTGGAAGTCCGGTATGTCGACTCCGCCCTCGGATTCGATATGACCGAGCTTTCCGCTGAATTTACCTCGGGAAGAAAGCGTTCCATCAATGCCTTTGAAGACACCCAGTTTCGCGTTGTCAAAGGTGTAGGAACCCGATAGCGGCGTACTCGCAGGCTCATCCTCGTTCCACGGGCCGACTTGACCGGTGGATCGAATTTCGCCCGGCGGTTCCGTATTTAACAGTGCCGCACGATAGGAAATTGCCCCGTTCTGGCCCACGTGGCCGAGTGTGAGCCGGTGAATCTCCATCTTGAATGGGTCTCGATCAGACCGGCTGGACATGAACTCGATGGTTGCGTCATCGGTTGTGATTTCGTCGATTGCCAGGGTGTCGTTCTTACTGCTGTTCGTCAGTGGCATCACGCCGGACGATTGTCCGTCCGGACTCTTCGGGGGAACGGTGACATGCAACCCAATTACTTGAACCTGGCTGAGGCGCTTCTGTGGGGTCAACATGCCGATGTAGCTGGTCTTGACGATCAGGGTCCCAACCGTGATCAGGGGCGGAAGATCCTTGCGCTTCCGGTGCAGAAAACTGATTCCTTCCGCCACAAATCCAGGAGGAAAGTAGGTGACGCGAAAATTGCGGATTTCAACCGTCCTGGCGAACCGATCCTGCAATGCGGCGGTGACAGCCCGCGGCGTGAATGGCCAGTTCCTCGCGAACAGAATTGCCACACCGCCGATGGCGATTACGACGAAAGCGCCGGCGATCAGGGACCAGCGTAGCAGGCGTGAGCGCTTTCCAGGGGCAGGCATTGACACTCCCGCTTCAGTTTAGCTCGGTTAGGCTGTTCGAGCGGGCTTTGACTTGTCGCGCGGTAGCGTGGGTGAATTCGCGCGACAAAGAACTCGGTCATGTCCGATATCCACCACGCGCTATGTCTAATTCGCCTACGTCCCGGATTCACTGCTGCCGCCGCAATCACGCTGGCGCTGGGCGCAGCGCGCACGGATGTGTTGCGTATGGTGGTGCGGCAGGGAATGATGCTGGGCGTAATCGGCATGGCGATTGGCGCTGCGGCCGCCTTGATGATTCTAGTTGCGGCCAGCCAGCTATTGGCCTGCGCGGCGCGCTACGAAGGTTGATCCGTTGGTGGTGTTTCGCTGGGAATAAACCGTGGTTCCTCGGTTATTCAGTTCTTCGGTTCTTCGGTTCGGGAGCCAGAAGCGATTCCGTCGGCCGCTCCAGTACGAACCGAAGAACCGAAGAACTAAAACGCTTGCGCGACCTTCGGCACCGTCCGAACGATGTCCACCGGAATCACTCCGTATCCGGCTAAGCGCTTCCCGATAAAGCGCACATCCGCGATCCATCCCCGCTGCGTTTCCTTGCGCTGGGACTGATCGAACGCCAAATTTCCGAGTGAATAGAAGATCACTCCTTTCCCATACACCTCCACCGGCTGCGTTACGTGAGGATGATGGCCCACCACGATGGTCGCGCCGGCATCGATGGCCGCATGCGCGAACTGGCGCTGCTGGGCGTTGGGCTTCTGCAGATACTCAGTCCCAGCGTGCATGGAGATGATCACTACATCACACCGCTGGCGAAGTTTCTGCACGTCCTCCACCATTTCATCCAGGTCCATCGTCGCCACGCGATCGTCGTAATCCGCGTGATTTCCATTGGATTGATCGTAGGTGTAAGCGAGAAATCCGAAACCCACCTGGTTGCGTTCCAGGATGGTCCCTTGGTGCGCCAACTCGGCGGTCTGTGCGGAGCCCACCGTCTCGATGCCATTTCTTTGCAGCCAATCGAGGGTGAACTGCACACCGTATCGGCCGCAATCCCGCGCATGATTATTCGCCGTGGATACAATATCGATTCCGGCTACGCGCAGCGCTTCAATCATCTCCGGCTCGGCCTTGAATACCATGCCGGTTTCCACTTTCCGGCCACGATCGGAAAAGGGCGCTTCCAAGTTCACGAAGGCGATGTCGGCGGATGCGAATAGATCGGCCACTTCGCGCAGCGGCCAAGCCGGATCCTCCCGCTGGCGCGCCAATGCTCCCACGTAGCGCGACAACATTACATCTCCGCCCAGCAACAGGCGAGTGACTGGAATCCGCTCGGGCAGCGAAATGTTGCTCTGGGGGCGGTTCGGCACAAGGCCCAGCACCGGAAGCAGTAGAAAGCTACGCCTGGTGGGTGTCAATCCAATAACCTCGCCGCAGCTTTGTCCAAAAACCACAGCACGTTTTGTCCGTCATGCGTCGCCATCTGCACCGGGTACTTCTGGCGATCATAAGGTTCATGTAATACAGTGCGCAGCGGCTCGGCTTTATCTTCGCCTGCTACCAACATAATTGTGTTGCGGGCCGCTTCCAGCACGCCGGGCAATAGAGTGATGCGCCATTGGTGAAACTTTTCGACGTACGTCGCAGCCACCAGGTTATCGTGGTTGTCGATTAACGGATCTCCTGGAAACAGACTGGCTGTGTGTGCGTCCGGCCCCATGCCGCGATGGATGATGTCGAAGTGCGGGAACGCGCCGGGCGCCAGCCGGAAAAACTTATGGATATCTTCGGTGTACAATCGGGCTGCGGTTTCTGGTTCCAACTCCGCTTGAATGCGGTGCACGTTACTGGCCGGAAACCCCGCTGGATCGATCAAGTGTTCTTTCGCCAGTTTGAAATTGCTTTGCGGATCGTTGGGCGGCACGGCGCGCTCATCCACCCAAAATAAATGAACGCGGTTCCAGTCGAAACCAGCTTTCGCCAGTTCACCAAATAACAGTTTGGGAGTTGACCCGCCGGATATCGCGAGAGTGGCCACTGGAAAGCCGGCGAGAGTGGTCTCCAGCAAACTCAGAATCTTGATTGCGCAAGCCGCTGAAGCCTGCTGGGCGTCATCATAAATGTAGGAATGGATACTCATTCGGCCAAGGTTCGGGAATCGTGCATTCCGTCATGCTAGAATAAATCTGACCTCCCACACAACTGTCTCCGCCAAGTTGAACATTCAGGAGCAGGAACGTAGATCCGACTATTATGCACAAGCAGGGGAAGAAGAAGATCCTGGCCGTAGTGGACGACCTTTTGTTCACGGTGAAGATCAGCGATGCCGCTAAACGCGCGGGTCTGGAAGCCGAATTCGTCAAGTCCGAGAAGGATGTCATGGAGAAGGCCACGCACGAACAGCCTCTGCTGATCATCTTCGATTTGAACAACAGCTCAGTGCGCCCGCTGGAGCTGATCTCGAAGCTGAAGAGCGATGGTGATCTGCGGCAGATCAGCTTGATCGGTTATCTGTCACACGTTCAAGGCGAGCTGAAACAGAAGGCGCAGGAAGCAGGCGCCAATATTGTCATGGCGCGTTCGGCCTTCTCGCAAAACCTGCCGCAGATTCTGAAGCGGCACGCGGGTGTACGGTAGCATCCATTCGCGAAATATTTCAAAAAGTGACAGCGCGTGGCAACCTCGCAACGTGCAGATCGCTTCGTTGTTCAGATTCAATCACCTGCCGGGAAAAAGCAACTCCCTACCTTAACTCAGCGGCGCCGGTCTTCTCTGTGGAAAAAATTTTCCACATAGATTTTGGCGAAACAAGTGCTATGATATCGCCATAGCACTAATCAAATTTTGGGATACGCCAGGAGTTGCTGGCGTGTTAATGAGTAATAGACTCGCGAAGCGTAGTTGATTCGCCGAGTAGTGTGAGGCAATCTTGTGTCCGGGCGTGAGAGCGTGCACTTTATCGAATTCCAAACGCCCTCCGGAACGGTCTGCCTTGCATTGGTGACGCGAGGGAAGTTTTGCTTCGGGTGAAATCGTTGGGTGAGGTGGGTTATTTTTCGCCGGGTTGGTGAATCACCTCCTGTTTAAATCCCGAAGATCTGCGATAGAGATTTTGCGGAACCGTTGCGACCGTGGCGCCGATAGACCCGCTCTTTGGCGCATCTCTCCAGCACAGCGCGGCTAGAAATGCCACGCTTGGCCACCTGGCGGTTTAGCCCAGGCCAATCATGTTGGAAAGGAGTTGCTGCGGTATGTTGGCAACCCGGGGAAATTTTGCTGGCGGCGCTAACGAAGGCGCAAACGATCCTCAGTCAATCGATTCTGTTTCTGAATCTCTGAACGACAGCGGAGATTCTCAGACAACGGAACCTGAATCCCACCAAGTCAACTGGCAGGACTTGGTGGAACGCATACATAAAGGTGACGAATCCGGTATGGAAGAACTATACCGGTTGTTCGGGCGCGGTATCCGTTATTATTTATGCCGTCAACTGGGACATCAGGAACTGGATGATAAGGTTCACGACACTTTCGTGATCGTGGTCCAGGCCATTCGCCGTGGAGAACTGCGGGAACCTGACCGCTTGATGGGTTTCGTACGAACCGTAGTGCGCCGCCAAGTGGCTGCGTATATTGATGAAGCTGTCCACAGCCGCAGGGATGAGTTGAACCTGGACTTGGGGGTGCGAGTAGCGGACCGGCGTAATAATCCGGAGCAAACCGCTGCGTTCCGCCAGAAAGTTGAGTTCATGCTCGAAGTGCTGCGGAGTCTTTCCGAGCGCGATCGCGAGATCCTCACCCGCTTCTACCTGGACGAGCAAAGTCAGGAGACCATCTGCCGGGAAATGGACCTGTCGGAGACCCAGTTCCGATTGCTTAAATCCCGCGCAAAGGCTCGATTCGGAGAAGTAGGAAAACGGAGACTCCAAAAAAATCCGCTGATTTCAGTTTCCTTGAGAACTTCTTCCCGCTGAACCCACTCAGTGGTCAAGGACAGTTGTCCTTCAACCGAAGACTATCCGGTTTAGCAACGGGAGACCTGCTTTGGTCCCCGGGAGGTTCTTGCCATGAACGCTTGCTCCGAATTTCGCTTTCCCGCTGACCTACTTGAGAGGTACGCCATGGGGAAAGTTTCCCACCTGGATTGCGGTCCCCTAGAAGAACATTTGATCCTTTGTGCAGCTTGTCGAAAGCGCCTGATGCAAGTGGAAGAGTTTATTTTAGTGATTCGTGCCGCGCTTAATGAGTTGGATACCCACTCCGAAACTAGGATCGGCGCTCAGTCCGCGCTAGCGCTTTAGTAATGCAGGCACTCCTGCCTGCTGGGTCGAGACTTTTCTCGACCTGCCCCTGCAATGCCCTTCGTGCACCGGCAAGAGTGTCGGGCGCGGCAGACTGAGAGTGTGCGCCACGGTTGCTTCGACTACGGATTGGCTCGGGCGCCTGGCCCCCACGCCCGCGTGGATCGCTGTAAGTAAGTTCGGTAGTATCGGTACATTACATACAGAAGCGGCAAAATCAGGATGCCGGACTGCCAACCCCACAACCGGCTAGCGATGATGATCAGCGTCGCGATGAATCCGCCGACCACGTAGTACGCGATCAGTTGCTGCGTCAGATGACGCCAGACCGCGCGGAATGGCTCATCTTCGGACAACGCGATCATTCCCGATACCAGACCGGTGTTCGTGACAAAGTACAACAGCGCCGCGAGCGGCAGCATCTCAGGAATTTTGTGTAAGCCCTGCGTCAGTTCAAAGTGAAATGGATTGTAAGCAACTGTGACCCCGATAACAGTTGCGCCCAGATTGAAAAATAGCTGCCGACCCTTGCGCTTTCCTTTCGGTCTCCAGAGACACTGGACAAAAGTGGCCGAAGATCCAATCAGTACCGCTTCGCCCAACGAGAAATTCGCGATGCCAATCAAAATGAACGCGAAACTGGTGGAGACATTGGCTTTTACCCGCGGCAGCCTCAATTTCAGAGTGGCTCCCAACAGCGCCAGAGCCCAATAGGCGAAAAACTCTTGCGGGTCGGCACACCGGAACTGCATCAGGCCATCAAAAAACAGGTAAATCCCGATACCCACGATGCAGTGGAGGTAGACTGTATGCCTTGGGACCATCCCCCAGCCTTAGGCAATTCCGCGGCCAGTGAAGCCATTAAAGAATCAATAAGTTAGAGAATGGTATTTCTTCTAGATAGCCAACGTGTCTCTCAGGTTGTGCCAAGTTGTCTCAGGTGTTTTAGAACACGCGCCGGCTCAGGCGCTCCAGAGTGAACTTGGCGGTGTCCGCCACTGCCATTACAGCCATCACGCCGGCCTGAACCGGGTCCGTTACCACCAAATCCGCAGCCTCCGGAACGCTTCCCGCCATATTCAAGCTGATCACCAGCAGCCCTTGCGCGCGCACTTCCCGAACCGCCTTTTCGATCTCGCCGCCCATCAGTGATCCGGCCAACACTAGAGCCCGTGCGCGCGGCAACCGCGCCACTGCGCGCACCGCATCCGCCAGCGGCTGCTCGCCAACTAATGGAATGGTATCCACCGAGATGTGTTCACCACGAATGTTGTGGCGGTCCGCTTCCGAGATCGCCCCAATGGCCACCTGGCCCACCTGCGCGCCACCGCCGACGATAATGATCCGCTTACCGTAAATCTTCTGCAGCGTCTTGACTACTTTCACTCGCTGCACGATGGCCGAGCGTTCGAGATCCGCTAGCAAGACCTCCGGCTCCACGGGCAGATCGATCTCGAAATAGATGCGCGATTCAGGCGGCTTTTCCTCAATGATTTCAACCGATAGAATATCGCCGCGGTGCTTCGCGATTACTCCGGTGAGTTCGTGCAGCACTCCCAAACCCGACCGCGCCACCACAACTAATCCGATTTGATCGCTCATGAATCGGCCGCTCGAATTTCATACTTACGCAGCAAACCTTCCCAGTGGCCCTGCGCCTTGAGCAACAACTCCACCACTTCTCGTACCGCTCCTCGGCCTCCGGGACTTTGCGTGACATACTTGGCCGAGCGTTTCACTTCAGGCCGTGCGTTCGCCGTCGCAATGCCCAGCGCGACGCGGTTCATCACCACGACATCGGTGAGATCGTCGCCGATGTAGGCCACTTGCGAAGATTCGATGCCGGCGAGCCCCAATATCTCCTCCAACACTGGAATTTTCTCGATGTGGCCCTGATAGACATACTTCATTTTGACCTGCTTAGCGCGGGCCTCCGTAGCCGGTGAAACGCGTCCGCTAATTACCCCAGTGTCGATCCCGTTCCAGGCCAGCCACTGCAGGGCGATGCCATCCTGGGAATCGAAACCCTTGGTTTCTACTATGTTTCCGGCCGCGTCGGGAACACCGAATAATCTTCCGTCGGTAAGCACGCCGTCCACATCCATCAAAAGCAGCCGGATTTGGGCTGCCAGTTCAGAAGACATGCCTCTAATGGTACCAGCCTGCCACGAAACCCCGGCCGCAAACTCCACGTCCCTATTGGATAAGGCGGTGATGTGGGATACAATCACTCCAGGGGAGCCGGACCCATGCGCTACTTCGTCCTGTCAGTTCTTTTCCTGACCTTCTTAGGAACAGTGTTTGCCCAGGGCCATCAGGGCCCGTATTGGTCTTTGGGTGGATACGGTAACGTGGTTTTCCCTGGCACCGGACACGCACCCGCTGGCGGATTTAACGGCCCGAATTACTTGGCCGCAGCTGGCGCCCCTGGAGCGGCCGCGCACCCTCAGCACCGTCGCTCATCGGTTGTCCTGTATCCCGTGTTCTACGGAAACGGAGCTTACGATTCTTCCTACTCCGGCGATCAGTCTCAGCAAGCCCAGGATCCAAACGGCACCCCGTCGGTCGTGATCAACCAAAACTTCACGCCGCAACAGGGCAATCCGGTGGTTCGCGAGTACAATTCCGACGCGCCGCCGGACCAGCCATCCGGAATGCGGCTGTATCAGAATTCCAGCCATCCTTATGATGACTCTCAGAACGCGGGATCGGGACGGCGCATCGTCAATGATGACGAGCCCACCGTCTATCTGATCGCTTTCCGGGATCACAGCATCATCCAGGCGCTAGGCTACTGGATGGAGGGTGGGGCGCTGCATTACGTCAGCGTGGAGCACACCCTCAACCAGGTCAGCATGGACTTGATCGACCGGGACCTTTCCCAGCGCCTGAATGACGAGCGCGGCGTCCAGTTTAAGTTGCCTGCGCGCTAAAATATCGGCGAACGAAGTCCACGTCGCCCTCCAGGAAATCCAGATCGCGGAGTTGTTCCGGTAGCACCCACCGCAGTTGCTCGAAGCCCAGGTTCTGTGGCTCGTCCTCAAAATCCACTACGCGATAGAAGATCAGCAAGATTCGCGGCCGGCCGGGATACTGATATTCGTAGCGCGTGATCTCGCTGTCGATGTGGGCGCGGATGCCCAGTTCTTCGGTAAGCTCGCGCCGGAGCGCGGCTTCAGGCGTCTCATCCGCTTCCACCTTCCCGCCTGGAAATTCCCATTTGAGTGCGTGATTACCACCCGCCTTGCGTTGGCCGGCCAGTATGCGGCCGTCACGCTCGATTACCGCCGCCACCACGGTCGTCACTGAGCGTAGGATCCGTTCCGCAGATCTTCGATCACGGAAATCCCACCAGCCGTCCACCCCAGCGTGGTTCTTGCTTTTTCGGACGACACCAGCTGATCCAGAACCAACGCGTCGGCATAACCGCCCAGCGTTTTGCGAGCCTCTTCGAGCGGCCAGGATTCCGTTCTGGCGCTAGCTGCCTGGGCAATCTCGCCGACGCGGTAAGAAGAGCCATCCGTTGCATGGAACAGCGCGCCCGAGGGCGCACCGAGCAGGGCTAGTAGATACAAGCTGGCCAGATCATCCACGTGAACCAGCGGCCAATGATTCTCGCCCGTGCCGACATATCTCGCGGCCCCAGTCTCCCGTGCGGATTTGACGAAATCCGCCGCGATACCACCACCGCGTCCATAGACGACGCCGGGGCGGATAACAATAGATCGCACTCCTCGCGCTGCCAGCACCATCTGCTCAACTTCCGGACGCCAGGCCACCAGCGCCACGGGATTCACCGGCCAGGTTTCGTCGGCTATCCTTCCGCCTGTATCGCCCAGCACCCAGATGCCACTGGTGTACAGCAGGGGCTTGCCGCTCTCGCGCAAAGCGTCCAGCATCACGCGGACTGCTGCTTGATCGATGGCGCCGTCATTGGTTGTCCCGGCATGGATCACGCCGTCCGACTGGGCGGAGGCCTTCGCCAGGTCCGCGGGCGAATTCAGATCTCCGTCAAATGGAGTGATCGCTTTGGCACGCAGTCTGCGCGCAGCTTCCTGCGACCGAGCCAATCCTGTAACGGAGTGCCCCCCGCGAAGCAGTGCATCGGCGACCGCGCCTCCAATGTATCCAGTGGCTCCAGTTAGAAAGACGTTCATAATGAGAAAGAGACCGCGCCTTGTACAGCGAAGCCTTCCTCGATCATTTCAAAAATCCGCGCAACGTGGGGGAGTTGGCTCCGCCGGCCCTGACGGTGGAGATTTCGAATCCGGCCTGCGGCGACATTCTGCGGTTGTCGGCGCGCTTTGATGAAGGTAGAATCGCTGAAGTGCGCTACAAAGTGCGCGGATGTACGGCATCCATCGCGAGCGGCTCCGCGCTCACCCAGTGGATGCAGGGAAAGACCCGGGCTGCACTCGCGGCGCTGAAGCCCGAGACAGTTGAGGCTGAAGTAGGAGGCTTGATTCCCGAGTCGAAACACGCCGCCGTGTTGTGCGTGGATGGAGTAAAGAAGCTGTTGTCGGAATCACGGAGTGAACCATGAACGAAATCGAAACAGTTCTTGAGTTTATGAACCGCATCAACCAGCGCGATGTGGACAAGCTGGCCGAACTGATGTCGGAGGATCACATCTTCGCCGATTCGCTGGGAAACCAGGTAAAGGGCCGGGAAAAGATGCGCGGAGGCTGGCGCGGATACTACGGCATGTGCCCGGACTATTGGGTCTCGCACGAAGAGATTTTCCGCAACGGAAACAGCGTCGCTGTAATCGGAGCAGCAGGCGGCACCATCAAAGGGAGCCAGTGGCGAACCCCGGCGGCGTGGCTGGCGGTGGTGGACCAAGGCCAGGTGAAAGAGTGGCGCGTCTACGCGGACAACAAGCCCGTGTACGACATACTCGCGAAGCAAGGGGCTGGGGGCTAGGGACTGGGGCTGGCCGGCAGTGGCTAGTTTCTGGTTTCCGGTTTCTGGTTGCTGGTCATTGGCATCGCCCGCCGCCCGCCGCCTGCCGCCCGCGGCAGCCTGTGTCACAATTGACTGAGAGGTCTGTTTGGCAGACGCGCGCAGCACGCCACGAGCCGCGAGCCCCGGCTCGGTCGGATCCATCCGCTTGATGGGTGTCCCGATCCGCCTGCACTTTACCTTTGTTCTGCTGTTGATCTTCCTGGTGGTCATCGGCCTGGGCAGCAATCAGTCTCCAGCCACCTACTCGCTTTTTGTCCTCGCACTAATCGTCTCCGTGCTGCTGCACGAATTGGGACACGCCTTCATCAGTTCGCTGTATGGAATCCGCACTATCGAGATCATGATGTTTCCGATCGGAGGCACGGCGCGTCTGGAGCGCCCCGCCAAGCCCGGCGAGGAGTTCTGGATCGCATTGACAGGTCCGCTAGTGAATCTGCTGATCGCCGGCTCCATATTCACGGTTCTTTACGCACAACACAAGTCCATCAATCTCTTCGCCTTCGACCAACCCGCCGATGGAAATCTGGCCGACCGCATCGCTCTGAGCAATCTGATCCTGGCCGGATTCAACCTGTTGCCCGCGTTTCCCATGGACGGCGGACGGATGTTGCGCGCCCTGCTGTCCCGCCTTCGAAACGAGTATGAAGCCACGCGCATTGCCACCTGGTCCGGACGAATGCTGGCCATCAGCATGGGTCTTTACGGGTTCGTCTACCTACCGATGCTTGCATTCGTCGCATTCTTCATTTATCTGGGCGCGGCGAATGAGGGTGCGGCTTCGCGCGGCCGTTCGCTTACGCAGGGCATTCCCGTGCGTGCCGCCATGCTGACGGACTACCGCACGCTCTCGCACGGCAGCACCATTCGGGATGCGGCTAATCTCTTGTTGGCCACATCGCAGCAGGATTTTCCAGTGGTCCACGGCGAGCAGGTGGTGGGCCTGCTGGGACGAAACGCGCTGCTGCGGGGGATGGCGCTGGAGGGTCCGGATTCTTATATCGCCGCGCATATGGAACGCGAATTCGCAAGCATCGCCCCCGATCAGGACCTGTCGGAGATTCTGCCGTTCATGGCCAACACGGGCACCTGCGCTCTAGTGATGCAGGAAGACAAGCTACTCGGGTTGCTGACTTCGGAGAATCTGTCGCAGTTTCTGTTGCTGCGCAGCGTCGGGCTGCAGCCGACGGAGGGAGCCTGAGGATGCGGACGGCAGAAAGTAGGCGGCAGGCGGCGGGAAGCGGCTGGATTCCGATAAAGCTGTGCTGCCTTCTGCTTACTGCCTTCTGCTTTCTTTCCGCTGCCAACATCAAGCTCTTTCTGAAGGACGGCACCTACCAACTGGCGCGCGAGTACAAGGTGGAGGGCGATCGGGTTTCATTTCTCAGCGTGGATCGCGGGGAGTGGGAGGAGATTCCGCTTTCGTTAGTTGACCTGGCAAAAACTCAGGCGCTCATCAAAGAACGGGAAGAAGCGGCGCGCGAAGAGACCGTGACAATCAAGGAAGAAGAGAAGGCCTTGAAGGAGGCCCGGCGGGAAGTGCTGCGCGTTCCGAAAGAGGAGGGCGTTTATTTGGTGGACGGCGATAAAGTAACGCCGGTCAAAGTAGGTGAGTCGAAAATAGTCACCAATAAGCGCCGAAGCGTCCTGAAGGCGTTGAGTCCTTTACCAATGGTTACCGGCAAAGCTACCGTCGAATTGGATGGTCCGCACTCCCCCACCGGTACCGCCGAGCGCGAGCCCCAATTTTATATTCGTCTTTCGGCCGACGAGCGTTTCGGCATCATACGTATGGGCGCGCACAAAGGAAACCGCGTGGTGGAAAAGCTCACCATCATACCAGTCACCAAGGAAACGGTTGAGGAACCCGACCTGGTAGAAACTTTTCGGAAACAGGTGGGCGACCAGGTCTATAAGATCTGGCCCGCTAAGCCGCTGGAGCCAGGTGAATACGCTGTGGTGGAATACACCGAAGGCAAAGTGAACATCCAGGTGTGGGACTTCTTCGTAGCACCGGGACCAGGCTGACGGCGTCCCCTACGTAGTCCTAGGTCTTTCGTTTCATTGACCCGGACACCCCTGTCGCGTTACACTGATTCTTTCAATAACCCGCCGGAAACTCGTGAACCCAGGAGGAACATAAGTGGCAGATAAGATGCGGCATATTTTTACGTCGGAGTCAGTTACCGAAGGACATCCCGACAAGGTTGCGGACCAGATTTCGGACGCCGTACTGGACGCAGTTCTAAAGGACGATCCTACAGGCCGCGTGGCTTGCGAGGTCCTGGTCACCACCGGGATCTGCGTGGTTTCGGGTGAAATCACGACCAACACTTACGTCGATGTGCCCCGCCTGGTGCGCAGCGTAATTCACGATATCGGCTATACGGACGCCGCTTTCGGCTTCGACAGCAAGACCTGCGGGATTCTTAACTCCATCCAAAGCCAATCGCCCGACATCGCCATGGGCGTGGATACGGGCGGTGCCGGCGACCAGGGCTTGATGTTCGGCTACGCCTGCGACGAGACTAAAGAGCTGATGCCTATGCCTATCATGCTGGCCCATAAGTTGGTCCGGCAATTGAGCGAGGTCCGGCGCGCTGGAAGGCTGGATTTCCTGCGTCCAGACGGAAAAAGCCAGGTCAGCATCGAATATGTGGATGGCAAGCCCAAGCGCATCGAAGCTGTCGTGGTCTCTACCCAGCACGACGACAAAATTTCCACCGAAGACCTGCGAATGCAGGTGAAAAAGCATATCATCGATCCGGTAGTGCCCTCCCATATGGTGGACTCCTCCACCAAATATCACATCAACCCCACTGGCCGATTCGTAATCGGAGGCCCGCACGGCGACACCGGGCTCACTGGCCGCAAAATCATCGTCGATACCTACGGCGGCATGGGCCGGCACGGCGGCGGGGCGTTTTCGGGCAAAGATCCGACGAAAGTGGATCGTTCCGCCTGCTACATGGCCCGCTATGTCGCAAAGAACCTGGTCGCCTCAGGATTGGCCTCCCGTTGCGAAGTCCAGCTCGCCTACGCCATCGGAGTGGCCGAGCCAGTTTCTGTGATGGTCAATACCTTCGGCACCGGCCAACTGGAAGATGAGCGCATCGTCGAGCTCATTCGCGAGCTGTTCCCGCTGACCCCCAAAGGAATGATCGATCATCTCAAACTCCGGCAGCCCATTTACCGCAAAACTGCCGCTTTCGGCCACTTCGGCCGCACCGAATCCAGCTTTACCTGGGAAGCCACCGACAAAGCCGAGGCGCTTCGGGAAGGCAGCCGGACCGCGGTTGCGGCGCAATAAATAATATTTCGAAATCGAGGAACTCATGCCAACCAATGCAACTGAAACAGTAGCTTGTGACGTAAAAGATCTCGCGCTCGCCGACATCGGGAAGCGCCGCATCGAATGGGCGTTCCAATCCATGCCCGTTCTGCAGACTATCCGCAAACAGTTCATCAAGACGCAGCCCTTGCGCGATATCCGCGTCGCGGCTTGCCTGCATGTCACCACCGAAACCGCCAACTTAATGATCGCCCTGCGCGATGGCGGCGCCAATATCGTACTGTGCGCTTCTAATCCGCTATCCACGCAGGATGACGTGGCCTCCAGCCTGGTTCGCGATTACAACATCCCGGTCTACGCCATCAAGGGCGAGAACAACGACGTGTACTACTCCCACATCATGGCCGCGCTCGATCACAAGCCGCAGATCACTATGGATGACGGTGCGGATCTGGTCACCATTCTCCATACCAAGCGCAAAGAACTGCTCGAGAACGTGATCGGCGGCACTGAAGAAACCACCACGGGCGTGATTCGGCTGCAGGCCATGGCCAAAGAAAAGGTCCTGCGCTACCCCATCGTCGCCATCAACGACGCCCTTACCAAGCATCTGTTCGACAATCGCTATGGAACCGGGCAGAGCACCATCGACGGTATCATCCGGGCCACCAATATGCTGCTGGCCGGCATGACCTTCGTCGTGGCCGGCTACGGCTGGTGCGGACGCGGCGTCGCCATGCGCGCCCGCGGCTTAGGCGCGAACGTCATCGTCACCGAAATCGATCCCACCAAAGCTATCGAAGCCATCATGGATGGTTTCCGCGTGATGTCGATGGCCGAAGCTGCCACAATTGGCGATCTCTTCGTCACTCTCACCGGCAACAAGAGCGTCATCGCACGCGATCATTTCGAAAAGTTGAAGAATGGGGCCATCCTTTGCAATTCCGGCCATTTCAACGTCGAAATCGATCTGGATGTTCTCGCCACCATGGCCTCCTCTCGGCGCCCGGCGCGCGAATTCGTCGAAGAATTCGCCATGCGCGATGGCCGCAAAGTCTACGTGCTCGGCGAGGGCCGTCTCATCAATCTGGCCGCCGCCGAAGGTCACCCAGCCTCGGTAATGGACATGAGCTTCGCCAATCAGGCGCTATCCGCCGAATACATGGTCAAGAATCATGCCAGCCTCGAAAAGCGCGTCTACGCGGTGCCCGAGGACCTCGACAAACAAGTGGCCCGTATGAAGCTGGAATCCATGGGCGTCAAAATCGATCGGCTTACCCCCGAACAGGAACATTACCTGGCAAGCTGGAACGAAGGCACGTAGAATAAGGGTTAGGGATCGGGGACTAGGGCTGGCGAGCCGCGCCGGCCGCAATTTCCCTGCTACCACCCAACAACATGCTCGTCGAAGGCTGCAAACACGAAATCGAAATTACTGTTCCTGTTGATGAAATCACGCGAGAGACTGATCGCGTGGTCGCCAACATTCAACAAAAAGTAAGATTGCCCGGATTTCGCCCCGGCAAAGCCCCCGCCAGCTTGATCCGCACGAAGTTCGCTCACCAGGTCCGCGAGGACGTGATCGAGAACCTGCTTCCCAAGTATTTCGACAAGCGTGTGAAGGAAGAAGAACTACAGGTGGTGGGCCGGCCCAACGTCAAAGACGTTAACTTCAAGGAAGGCGAGCCGCTAAAGTTCAAAGCGGAGTTCGAAGTCGCGCCCTCCATCGAGCTCGGCGAATATCGTGGCGTCACGGTACATTATGCCGAGCCCGAAGTGACCGACGCCGACATCGATAAACGGCTGGATGATATCCGCGAACAGAAGGCCCAGCACGTGAACGTGGAGCCGCGCCCGGCCGCGGACGGTGACTATGCCGTCGTTTCACTAGACAGCCTCGCCGGCGTCGAAGAACCCATCCATCAGGACGAAATGGTTCTTCACGTGGGCGACAAGGATACGCTGCCCGGCTTCTCCGACGCCTTGCGCGGCATGTCACCGGAAGAGGAAAAGGAATTCGAAGTTACGTATCCCGAAGATTACGGACAGGAGCGCCTGGCCGGCAAGACTGTCAAGTTCCGCATGAAGCTCAAGGTGATCCGAACCAAAGAGCTGCCCGAGCTCAACGACGAATTCGCGCAGGACTTAGGCGACTACCCGGCCTTGAGCGACTTGCGCGAGGCCATCCGAAAAGCAATTTTCCACGAGCGCGAGTTCGCCGCTCAACAAAAAGCCAAGGATGAGCTCCTCGACAAACTAATCGAGACCCACGATTTCCCGGTCCCTGAAACCTACATCGAGCGGCAGATCGAAGCCCAATTGACCAACCAGTTCAAGGAACTGGCAGACCGCGGCGTAGATCCCGCCAAGCTCAAAATCGATTGGGCCAAGCTCAAAGAGCACCAACGTCCGAAGGCCCTGCACGATGTCAAAGGCTCGCTACTGATCGACAAAGTCGCCGAGCGCGAAACCATCCACGCCACCAACGAAGAAGTGGATCACGAAGTCCAGCGCATCGCGAAGCAAGAGCGCGAACCGGTAGCCGCCATGCGCAAGAAGCTGGACAAAGACGGTCTGCTAGGCCGCATAGCCTACCGCATCCGCGGCGAAAAGACGTTGAACTTCCTCTTCGAACACTCCCGCAAAGAAGCCCCGGAGCCAGCCGCGGCCACGGATCAAACGGAACAGGCGGAACAATAGGGCGTTTCGTTTCTCGTTTCTCGTTGGCATCGGTCGATCAATCCTAACGAGAAACGAGAAACGAGAAACGGGTATCAATCCAAGCCCGCACAATCCCCCCAGCCTTCGACGGAAACCGGTGCGGCCCCTCCATCAAATGAAACTCCACGTCGTCG
>JBEKJJ010000032.1:0-44366 GCA_050011295.1 Bryobacteraceae bacterium | reverse complement strand
CGGGCCAATACGCAATTTATTTTGGTGATGGGCAGGCCAACGTTTACGCGGTGAATGCGCAAACCGGTGAGCAATTATGGAAAACCAAAATTGAGGACCACAAACTGGCCGGCATCACCGGCGGTCCCAAAGTGTATGAGGGCCGCGTGTATGTGGGAGTGCGTTCCGGAGCTGAGGAAATGCTGGCGGCCAACGCGGTGTATAAGTGCTGCACCTTTCGTGGGAGCCTGGCCGCCCTCAATGCCGCAACCGGAAAACAAATTTGGAAAACCTACACCATTCCCGATCCGCCGTCCGTGACCAAGAAGAATTCGGCCGGCACGGACATGTATGGACCCTCGGGCGCCGCCATATGGTCGTCCCCCACAATCGATGTAAAACGCAAAGCTGTGTACGTAGGCACGGGAAACAATTATTCCGATCCGCCCACTCGCTACGGGGATGCGGTGCTGGCCTTCGATTTGGAAACCGGCAGCATGCGCTGGTCGAAGCAGATGAATTCGGATGTTTGGAATTTTGGTTGTTCGCAGCCCAGCCGGGTGAACTGCCCGGAAACTCCGGACCGTGATACCGATATCGGCGCCTCGCCCATCCTGCGCTCGCTTCCGAGCGGCAAGGACGTCCTGCTGATCGGCCAGAAGTCGGGCTTTGTATACGGCATCGATCCGGATCAGCGCGGCGAAATTGTGTGGAAGCTGCAAATCGGAAAGGGCAGCGCGCTGGGCGGAATTATGTGGGGTATGGCCGCTGATGCCGAGAAAGTTTATGTGCCGTTGTCCGACATCATGCCAGGACCAGGCGGCGGCCTGTTCGCGCTGAAAATCGCAACAGGCGAAAAAGCTTGGTACGCGCCACCGGCCGAGCCGGCTTGCAAGGGGAAGCAAGGCTGCAGCCCGGCGCAGATGGCTCCCGCAACACTCATCGCAGGCGTAGTCTTTTCAGGCTCCATGGATGGCCATTTGCGCGCTTATTCCACCACCGACGGCAGCGTGCTCTGGGATCTGGACACCCTCCACGATTTCGAAACCGTCAACGGTGTGAAAGCGCACGGCGGATCGATGAGCGCAGCGGGCCCAACCCTTGCCGGCGGGATGATGTTCGTGAACTCCGGTTACGGCCAGCTAGGTGGAATGGGCGGAAATGTTTTACTGGCGCTGACGGTGGACGGCAAGTAGTGTATGAACGCAATTTGGGTATTTGACTACTCTTGATGCACTTCGACGTTGCAGTAGCCGGAGCTGGGCCAGCGGGATTATCGGCTGCCTATGCTGCCGCATCAATTGGACGTTCGGTCCTGGTAGTTGAGCAAAACAACGAGATTGGTTCTCCGACTCGAACGAGCGGCGGAAGCTTCATCAACGATTTGACCGAACTGGGAATACCGCAAGAGCTCCTTCATCCGGTACACCGCTTGAGATTCCTTTCACTCCACCGCTCGGCTGAGTTCGAATATCCGGAACCAATCCTGTGTGTCATGGATGTGCGGGGCGTGTACCAGCATCTCGCGGTGACTGCCGCACAGGCGGGAGCTACCATATGGCCCGCGTCAAAGGCGTTGGACGTAATAAAGGACGGCTCCAACATCGTTGGCGTGCGAGTGGAGACTCGAACCAAGGCGATTGTTGATATCGGTGCCCGCGTAGTAATTGATGCAACAGGCTACAGGGGGCAACTCCTACGGCAGGCAGGCCTCAGCCCTCGCTTCCAACGCTTCGGCGTTGGTGCGGAGTACGATATGTATGCGCCACATTGCAGTCAGGATGAGGCGGTCTTGGTGGTTGGTAGTGAGTTTGCCCCTTCAGGCTACGCATGGGTGGCCCCCTGGGGGAGGCACCGTGTTAGGGTAGGCGTCGGCGTTATCCATCCAGACCACGACGCCGATCCCGCTGATCGCCTTGCGTCGTTTGTGGCTGGAGCATCAAAGCTCGGCGTGAATCTTGAAGGCGCTCAGCCTATCGAGTACCATTTCGGACTGATCCCGTCAGACATGGGAGAGACGTTCGTCGGAGATGGGATCCTCGCCACGGGGGATGCCGCCGGCCACGCTTCGACTCTTGTAGGCGAGGGGATACGTTGGGCTATTAAGGCCGGGCGCATGGCGGGGACCGTTGCTGCCAATGCCATCGAGCGTGATGACGTTTCCGCGGCTTTCCTGAGCCAATTCCAGTCTGAATGGCTGCGTCGATATGGCCGCAACTTGAGAATTGCCAACATGCTCAACCGCAAGATCTCGAGATGGGACGATAAGACGTGGGACGAGAGGACAGAGCTTCTGGGTTTGCTTTCGCCCGACGAATTCGGACGTGGACTGCAAACTGAATTCTCCGTTAGCTGGGCTCTAGGTATTGCGTGGGCCCATCCTCGTTTGGTGAAAGCGGGATTTGATAAGGTCTTGGGGAAACTTGGTATTGGCTAGACCTCCGGAGTCGGGCTCGCCGCCCACCACGATGACGTCGTAGGTCGCTTCGCTGGATGCGGTGGGCCGCCGGCCGGATGAGCCAAAATGTGCTTCACTTCCTCGAGAGCGCGAATGACCGGCGAGAAGATTGCCAGAGCAAGGGTTCAGAGGACCAAGAAGAAGCCCCATTGGAGCAAGACAAAGTATGTGAGCACCAATATCGCGAGGCTAGCCAACCCAGCATACATAAGAGCCAGGCGAGGCGCCCAGAAAAAAAGATGGCTCTGAGCAGGAATCTGACAGGGCCCGCGCGGGCGTGAGTTTTGCCGGAGCCGGCGTTTCGGTAGACTGGCGGGGTGAGGCGAGATGACTGGAGCAAAATCCTCCGTTGGCCGGGCTAGGTTTACCGGGATGAGATAACAAAGCGGTGGATGAAGTGCGGCGTGCGGAATTCTTCGCAAGGGTGCCCGGATGCGCGGCGTGGTGAAAGGAAAACGCTGGCTGCTGCTCACCGGCTGGGTGCATCTGACGATGGACAAACGACAGCAACTCAACCATCTTTTCGCGATGAATCGAAGGCTCATGAAGGCCTATCTCCTCAAAGAAAGTCTGGAACGGCTATGGACTTACACCTACGAGGGCGCGATGCTGCGCTATCTCAAGAGCTGGACGTTGCAACTTCGCTGGCAGCGGCTCCCCGCCTTCGAGAAGCTGGCGCACATGTTGATCGATCACCTGGACGGCATCCTGAACCATTGCCGCGTCAAGGTACGCTTTGGGGCCGTGGAAGCGATCAACGGCAACATCAAGGCCCTGCTGAGAAGAGGCCGAGGCTACAAGAATCTACGCTATCTGCTCCTCAAGACTCAGCGTATGGCCGGCACCAAGACCGAATTTGTTGTTTTCAGGAAAGCCGCGTGAGATGGGCCTCTTGTCTAATTCCTGCTCAGAGCCGATTTTCTCAACAGAGGGATCAACAGCAGCCCCGCCATCACCGCGCATACCGCCGAAGTTTCCCAAGCCAGATGCGTGATGGCCCTCCGGGTGGTGTGTTCATCGAGCCAGATTTGCCAGGCATCCGGAAGGCGCGAACTGCCGGCGAATGCCAGGAGAATCAGAAGGAAGGCGAACCGCAGAATCGTTTTTACGATGCGGGCGGAGAATGTTCGAGCCAGTAGCGCACCCAAAGTCCCTACCGCCGTGCAGGCCGCCAAGCTGCATACAATGACGGCTGCGAAAAGCTGTCCCGCTGGCGCGATAAGTGTCCCGTGCCAGTAAGACAGGTTGAGCGTGGCCAGTGCGGTGAGTAGCACCAGCACCGTAATTCCCCATCCGAAGCCGATTAGTACCATTAGCCGGCTCAGGATGGCGCCTGGGGATGCCAGATCCCGCTCCCCAGCGAAGGATTCCGCACTGGCTGGCGCCACGAAAAGAACAGCCAGCAGCCCATAGGCGGCCAGCATTCTGGGGTCGAGAAAGGTAAAACCTTTATACCAGGGAACCAGTATTCCGAACGCCAACACCGTGAAAAGTATGATCAGGGCCTGCTTAGCCATCGGTCGCCGAACCAGTATACCTTGCTGGTAGTGGTACGCTGACAGTACGGGGTTGCTGAGGCAACCTTATTGCATGTAGGGCAATTTTGTAACCGGCGCTGTCATAATCCTTACCGTTTGGTTGGTCGATAAATAAGTGTATGTTCGACAGGCGTGTGGAACCCCGGATGTTATGCGCGGACATGGTGGATGTCCAGTGGAAGGACAAGACCGGTCGAATCCGCAAGGGCGTCGCGAACCTGGAGGATATCTCGTTGTCGGGCGCCTGTCTTCAGTTCGATCAACCCATCCCTTTGCAGACCGACTTGCGGATCAATTATCCCAAGGGCGAGTTGCTCGGCAAAGTGCGGTATTGCGTGTATCGGGAGATTGGTTATTTTCTCGGGATCGAGTTTGAACCAGGCTGCCGCTGGTCGGAGCAGCAGTTCAAGCCGCAGCACATGTTAGACCCGCGGCGCTTGGTTCTCCGCACCGTGAATCGGATATCGAAGCTAGCCAACTGAGATCGCACCCGCCCGATATAATTCAATTTGCCTCCCGCTTCCACGCGCGCCCGTGTCCAGGGCATTTTTGTCGCCGCTATCACGCCGCGCCGTCACCTAGAGTATTCCATCGATCTGGGCGCCACGCTTGAATTGATCGACTTTCTGTGTGAAAACGGCGTCGACGGCATCGCCCTGCTCGGTTCCACTGGCGAGTTCGTACACTTTGCGCTGGACGACCGGCGCCACATGGTGAACTTCGCGGCCAAACGCAGCCGCGTCCCGTTACTGGTGAACGTCTCACACTCCACGCTGGATGGCGCCGTTGAACTGGCGCGAGAAGCCACCGGCGCGGGCGTGGCGGGCGTGCTGCTGATGCCGCCGCACTACTTCCGATACAGCCAGGAGGAGATTCGGAGCTTTTATCTCGCGTACGCCGACGCCATCGATGGCATCATTCCAACTTATCTGTACAACATCCCGGCTTTCACCAGCGAGATTGCGAGTTCCACCGCTGCTGAACTGCTCGCCAGTGGACGGTTTTGTGGAATCAAAGATTCGAGTGGAAGCTTGGATTATTTTCACGCGCTCCAAGAACAATCCGCCGGCAAGCCGTTCACGTTCCTGGCCGGCCAGGAACGCATCTTCGTCCAGCAAAGGCGCACCGGGGCGCATGGCGCGGTGTCCGGTGTGGCTTCCGCGCTACCCGAGCTCATGGTGGCCCTGGACCATGCCATCGCGGCTGGAACGCCAGAACGCATCGAGCGATTGGATGCTCGGTTGATGGAGTTTCTAGTCTGGTCTGACCAGATTCCGTGGCCCACGGCTGCAAAAGAGGCGCTCAAACAACGTAAGCTCAAGAGCGGAGCGTTGGCTACGCCGCTGAGTCCGCAAGGCGAGCGCAAGCTGGCGGAATTTGCGGAATGGTTTCGAGGCTGGCTACCGGCGGTATTGCGTGAATGCAGGGAGACCAAATGACCAACGACGAATTTCGACGCTACGGTCACCAGGTAGTGGATTGGATGGCGGATTATCTCGAAAATATCCGGGAGTATCCGGTGTTGTCCTCCATCCAGCCGGGCGACCTGGTGGATCGGCTGCCCGCCGCAGCTCCCGAGCGCGGCGAGCCCATGGATGCGATTCTCGAAGACTTCGAACAATCCATCGTACCCGCGCTGACGCACTGGAACCATCCGCGGTTCCTGGCATACTTCGCCGTCTCCGGCTCTCCGCCGGGTATTCTCGGCGAGATGTTGATGGCGGCGCTTAACGTCAACGGAATGCTTTGGAAAAGTTGCCCTGCGGCGACTGAGCTCGAGCAAGTGACGCTCAGTTGGCTGCGGCAATGGATGGGCCTGCCGCAGGAATTCTTCGGCATTATCTACGACACTGCCTCCATTGCCAGCATGCACGCCATCGCCGCGGCACGCGAAATGGCGGATCCGGAAGTGCGAACGCGCGGCAATACTGGACGCCTGGTGATGTACACGTCCGAGCAGTCTCATTCTTCTATCGAGAAAGGCGGCATTACGCTCGGCATCGGCCAAAACAATATCCGCCAGATCCCCGTAGACGAGAGTTTTCGGATGCGAGTAGACATTTTGCGGGAGCGTATGGAGGCCGACCGCCAGGCCAGCCTGTCGCCGTTCCTGGTGGTCGCAACAGTGGGGACCACGTCTACCTCGAGCATCGATCCGGTGCCCGCAATCGCGGATGTCGCCGAAGAATACGGAGCCTGGCTGCATGTGGACGCGGCCTACGGTGGCGCGGCCGCCGTGGTGCCGGAGCTGCGCGGCGTCCTCAATGGCGCCGAGCGCGCTCACTCTCTGGTGGTTAATCCACACAAATGGTTATTCACCCCGATAGACTGCAGTGTTTTCTACACCACACGCCCCGAGATCCTGCGCCGGGCATTTTCTTTGGTGCCGGAATACTTGAAGACCGGTGAGAATCCGCGCGCCATCAATTTAATGGATTACGGTGTCCAGCTCGGCCGGCGATTCCGGGCCTTGAAGTTGTGGTTCGTGATGCGGAATCTGGGGCATGATGGAATTTGCGCGATCATTCGGTCGCACATCGGGTACGCGCAGAAGCTGGCCGCTCTCATCCGCTCGCACCGGGATTTCGAAGTGGCCGCGCCCACGCCGTTCTCTTTGATCTGTTTCCGCTATCGCGGTTCGGATGACGACAATCGCGCGTTGCTCGAAAAGGTGAACGCATCGGGAAAAGCGTTCCTCTCGCACACGGTTCTGAACGGCCGGTTCGTTATCAGGCTGGCGATCGGCAATATTGCGACGCAATGGCAGGATCTGGAAGAGGTCTGGGATCTGGTGAAGCAGACGGCCGCGCGTGAGCAAGGGGACGACGCCGGTTTGCCGCAGGCGGTGAACTAACGAGCCACCGTACGCTGCGCCAGGAATTCATCCACGGTCGCTAGAAGGTGCGAAGGGTGAACCGGCTTCGATATGTAGCCATTCATGCCTGCTTCCAGGCACCGCTCCTTGTCACCGGTCATGGCGTGTGCGGTCATAGCCACTATCGGCAGAGCCTTCCATCGCTGGTCCTTGCGGATCAGACGCGTGGCCTCCAAGCCGTCTAATCCGGGCATCTGGACATCCATCAGGATCAGGTCAAAATCGCCGCCCAATTCCAGCTTGGTGAGCGCTTCTCTACCGTCATTGGCCAGCTCAATAACAAAGCCACGCTTGCGCAGGACAGCAGTCACCACTTTTTGATTTACCTGGTTATCCTCCACCACCAGCAGGCGGACAGGTCCCGATACGGCGTTGGACGATGGCGCTTGCGCCGGTTCTGGATTGGAAGCAACTGCACCACAAGGCAGCGTAACAATGAAACTGGACCCGCAGCCCAACTCGCTCTCCACGTGGATCTCGCCGCCATGCAGCTCCACCAGTTTCCGCGCGATCTCAAGAGGGAGCCCGGCCCCCCCATCGGCCCCGTTGAGTTTGTCAAAAGCGGGCAGAAGGCGGTCGGCTGGAATGCCGGTTCCGGTGTCGCGAACGGCGATCCGCATCAGAAATTCGTTCGAACCGGAAAAGTGACCGTCAATCCGCACCCCAACCGAGCCGCGTTCGGTGGATTTGACAGCATTGCCGATCAGATTCGATAGGATCTGGCGTATTCGCGGCCCATCGCCTGTAACCTGCGCCGGCACTTCCGCAGCCACTTCCAACCCCAGCTGGATGCCATTGCGCGCAGATTTTTTGATCTGTTGCGCGTTCACGCATTCCTGGGCGGCGGCGCGTACGTCGAACGGCGCCTTCTCCAACGTCAGTTTGCCGGACTCGATCTTCGACAGATCCAGAAAGTCGTTCAGCGACGAGAGCAGTGAGAACGCGCAGCGCTGCGCGGTCTGAAGCTCATCCAGTTGCTCGGGAGGCAGATGCTTTCCGAGTGCCATATCCAGCATGCCGATGATCCCATTCATCGGCGTCCGCAGCTCCTGCGACACATTGGCGAGAAATTCGGTCTTGGCTTGATTGGCCGCCTGGGCTTGCCGGGTGGCTTCCTCCAGTTGCTCGGTGCGTTCCTTGATGCGCCGCTCCAGCAGTTCCTGATGCTCGCGAATTTCTTTGCGGGAAGCGGTCAGCGCCTCGATCATCCCATTGAAGCTTTCGCCCAGGAACTCGATTTCGTCGCCCGTGCGGCTCACTTGGATCGGCTCCAGACACCCGATCCTTACCGACGCGATACCTGCCTGCAGAAGTTTTAGAGGGCGCGCCAGCAGCCGGATGGTGAACCGCGAAATGGCGCCGGAAACCAGGGTCACTACGACGCATAACAACAGCCCTTTGCCGACGTCGAAATTGTCCTGCCGCAGGTTGTATGCAAGCAGCGTCACAACCACCCAAAAGACGAGCGTCGCTGTAAATATCGAGAATTTCGAGGCTAACGAGCGCAACACTCCCGGGCGTGCGTCGCCCCGGCCGTCTTTCGACGCCACTGGCATATCCGTCCATCGGCTAAAGCCCCCCCTTCGGACATAAGGGCTTCACCTTAGACGGAAGTCCCCTCACTCACGTGCGGGGCTACGATGCAACAAGTCGAACGTTAACCATGATTGCGGGGCGACCACACAACGGGTCAAATGTTGACCGTCGTTGCCGGGGGCGATCATGGCAGCCCCGCGCGTAAGCAAGGGGACAACCAGAAACCAGAAACAAGAAACCAGAAACCAGAAACCGTGGAATGTTATTCTTGGACCGAATGAGCCGACTCAGGTCCACCCTCTGCGGCGTGGACCTTCAGAATCCAGTAATCGCCGCGTCGGGGACCTACGCGTACGGAATCGAATTCGAAAAGGTCGCCGACCTGAACGCGATCGGCGGCATCGTAGTCAAAGGGCTTTCGCGCGAGCCGATTCAGGGTAATCCGCCGCCTCGGCTGTATGAATCCGAAGGCGGCATGATCAATTCCATCGGGCTGCAGAACATCGGCGCGCGCGCGTTCGTTCGAGAAAAGCTGCCCGCGCTATGCCGTTTCCGGACTGCCATCTTCGCCAACGTCTTCGGATACTCGACAGAAGATTATGCGGAGGTGATTAAGATCTTGGATGATGCCGAGGGGCTGGCTGGGTATGAGCTGAACGTATCGTGTCCCAACACCAAGCGCGGAGGCATCCACTTTTCGAGCGATCCCACGCTGATTAGCGAGCTAGTGAGCTTGGTCCGTCCGCTGACGCATCGGCCTTTGATTGTGAAGCTCTCGCCGAACGTAGCCCGGATTGAGCCGCTCGCCGAAGCGGCTGAACAAGCCGGAGCGGACGCCATCAGCCTGGTGAATACTTTTGTCTCTTTGGCCATCGATGCTCACACGCGGCGCCCTCACATCGGCGCTGGCTTTGGAGGACTTTCAGGTCCGGCCATTAAGCCCATCGCGCTACGGCTGGTATTCCAAGCCTCGCAGGCGGTGAAAATTCCCGTGATCGGCTTGGGCGGAATCCGCACGGGCGAGGATGCAGCCGAGTTTTTGATCGCGGGAGCCTCCGCGGTGCAGGTGGGCACGGCGAATTTCTGGGATCCCGGGTCCCCCGCACGCATCGCGCGCGAGCTGGATGATTATTTGAAAAAAGAGAAAGTCAACAACGTGAAAGAACTGGTGGGAACTTTAAAATTATGCGAAAAATAGTTTCGACGGAGCACGCACCTAAAGCCATTGGCCCTTATTCGCAAGCCGTGATCTCGAACGGCGTCGCGTATCTGAGCGGCCAGATTCCGAACGACCCTGTCACCGGCCAGCTGGTGGAAGGCGATATCGCCGCTCAGACGGAGCGTGTGCTCCAAAACCTGAAAGCAGTGCTGGAGGCCTGCGGCGCATCCCTGGAATCCGTCCTCAAGACCACGGTTTTCCTGAAGGACATGGCCGATTTTCCCAAGATGAACGAGGTGTATGGCCGTTACTTCGCCTCGAACCCTCCGGCGCGTTCCACGGTGCAGGCAGCGAGGCTGCCCAGGGATGTGAGCGTCGAAATCGATGCGATCGCTCAGGTTTCGAGCTAGTGGGGCAAGGCCATGCCTTCCCCGATGAACCGAGCAACCGATCAACGGGTGGTCCGAATCAATGAATCACAAGGAAGATGCAGAAAAGTTGCTGAGGCTACGGAGAAACGTTCGCGCAACAGGGCAAGCACGAAACTTGGAGGGGTTTAACCGAAGAACCGAATAACTGAATAACCGATCAACGCGCGGTGCAGCGCGCTCAATGCGCGCTGTACTGCGCCTGGGGCGGCTTCAACCTGATCTCGACAGTCTTCTGCTCCTCATCGACATCGAAGTTGTCGCCGAAGGTCTGATAGTTCTTGGCGTTCACCTGAATCAGAATCGTACCTTGCGGAATAGGCGGAATCTTGGCGATGCCTTCCTGATTCGTGTGCAGATCCCACTCTCTACGTATGCCCTTACCGAGCTTCGCGACGGAGTGTCCCTTAATGAAGCGAACGGTGACACTGGCATCCTCCACCGGTTTCCCGGAATCGTTCTTGACCGCGATGGTCAACGTTGTCATGGGCGGTGGTGCCGCTAAAAGCGGTAGCACAAACGCCAGGCAAAGAATTATTCGCCGCATAGTCTCATGATACTCGTTGGGTGGTGTTGGGTTGTCAGGACGCCTAGGCGATATCCGGAAGCAGAAACTTCCGCGCCTGCCCCGCCGCTCCCGTAACCGCCTCAGCGGCCAGGTATCCGCTGCGCACCGCGCCTTCCATCGTAGCCGGCCAACCGCAGCGCGTCCAATCGCCGGCTAGAAAGAAATTGGGAATCTTGGTCGCACTCGCTGGACGCAGCTGCTCCAGGCCAGGCTTGGCCGAAAATGTCGCCCGCACTTCCTTCACCACGTGCGCCTTCTCGATCTTGGCTTCGGCGGCGCGCGGGAAAAACTCCGCCAGTTCCCGGACGGCCAGCGCGATCACGTCGGCGCGGCTCATGTCCACCAAACTGCGGGACGCGCTCACCACTAACTGCAGATACCGGCCGCCGGATTTGTTGAACATCCACTGAATGGTCCGGTCCAGTAGCGTGGCGTGCGGCAGTTGTGTCAGGCTGCGATCGAACCACAAATGAATTCCCGTGATGGGAGAGTGCTCGAAACTGGTCACGTCCACTCCCAAATCTGGAGCCATGGCAGGCAAGCGCTCGAAAGGCACGGCCGAAATATAGTAATCGGCAGTGCGACGCTCGCCCAGTGCCTCCACGGCTTGAACCGATCCGTTTTCCACCACCACGCGGTCCACTGGCGTCCGCAGATTCAAGCGAACGTTGCCCATGCGCTTCCACGCTTCCGGAGCGTAGAGTTCGCCCAGTGGCACAGCCGGGATGCCCATCTGATACGAATTCGAGGCGGCCAGAAAACCCAGCCAAAAAACGTGAAATCCATGGCTCGCGGCCATGCGGTCCAACTCTTCGTTTACCGCGCTGACCAATACCTGGCCCCAGAAGCGGCGAATCGCCGTTTCGGTCTGCCGCTTTTCGTGTAGCCAGTCGAGCATGGTGATGCGGTCCAGATCCTGGCGGCGTCCATGCTCGCGCCGCAGGGACATCAATCCACGCGCGATCGAAAGTTTGTCTCCTACGTTCAAGCACGCTAATTTCCGAAAACTTCCCGCGAAGTGAAACGGCGCCGGCAGCCGTCCAGCCGACAGCACGGATGTCTGGCCGCCAGGCTCTATGAAGTAGAATTTCTTGTGGAAATGGATTCTGTCCACTACGCCTAGGCGCTTGTAGAAATCCATGATATTGACGCAGCAGCGCAGCAGCAGATGCTGGCAGTTGTCGATAATCTCGGAGCCGTCCCCGGGTAGCGGGTAGGACGTCGCGCGTCCACCCAGGAATCCACGAGCTTCAAAAAGATCTACTTGAAAACCGGCATCGCCTAGCGCGCCGGCTGTCGCCAGTCCGGCCAAGCCACCGCCAATCACGATTGCGCTGGGCATGGACAGATCAGCCCGCCAGGCGAGGATGGGGCGAGCTCGCGATCAACGGACCGGGACTCGCGCGCGGAGCCCTCCGCCGCCACCGCTGTTTATCAGCAGGATTGCGATGGATAGGACAACCACCAGAAATATAATGTCCGAGAGATCAAATTGCATCGGGCGTTTCTCTTATGCCGTATTGATTGTACTAGCGTACCACAACGCCTTTCAGAACTTGCGCCACCACATTTTCCATCAATCTTAGCCCACAGTTGAAATCCAGCGTCAGGATGGACTCGGGATGGAATTGCACGCCCTCAATCGGCAGCTCGCGGTGGCGAACGCCCATGATGACGCCGTCTTCCGATTCGGCCGTTACTTCAAGACAAGCCGGAAAGGTCTCTTTTCGCGCGAACAGCGAGTGGTAACGGCCAACCTTGAATCGCTCGGGCAGCCCCTCAAAAACGCCCTTATTTTGATGGATCACCAGCGATGGCTTGCCGTGCATGGGATAATCCAGGACGCCCAACTCGCCGCCGAACGCCTCCACAATCCCTTGCAGGCCCAGGCACACGCCGAACACCGGAATGCCTGCGTGCGCGGCGTACTTCACCAGCTCCGGCACGCCGAAATCGGACGGCCGCTTCGGGCCCGGCGAAATCAGGATGAGATGCGGCGCAATCTCCCGAATCAACTCGGGTGGAATTCCGGCGCGGTAAGTAGACACCTCGGCACCCGTCTGCCGGGCATAGTTCGCGAGCGTGTGGATGAAACAGTCGTCGTTATCGATCAACAGCAGCTTGACACCTTGTCCGGGCTTGGATTGCGCGGACTCAGCGGTAGCGCCGGATGAAGCTTTTTCGGCCAGGCAGCGGAAGAAGCCAGTGGCCTTGAGGCGCGTCTCCTCTTCCTCGAGCGCTGGAACGGAATCGTATAAAAGTGTTGCGCCTACGCCATAACGCGCCCTTCCCGCGCGCAGATGGATGGTCCGAATCAGGATGCCGGTGTTGATGTCGCCATTCATCGAAAGCATCCCTACGGCGCCTCCGTACCAGCCCCGGGCGTCTTTTTCCAGATTCTCGATGGCCTGCGCGGCCGCTTTCTTGGGCGCGCCAATCACGGTCACCGCCCACATGTGCGTCAGAAATGCATCGAGTGAATCGAAGCCGGGTTGGAGGGTACCCTCCACGTGGTCGACGGTGTGAAACACACCGGCATAAGACTCGATCAGGCGGCGGCCAATCACTTTCACCGAGCCCGGTATCGAGACGCGCGATTTGTCGTTACGGTCCACATCGCTGCACATGGTCAGCTCGGACTCTTCTTTGGTGGAGTTCAAAAGTTCACGGATGCTGTCGGCATCGCGCAAGGGATCGCCGGTGCGCCGGGCCGTACCAGCAATCGGACAGGTTTCGACGCGCTGGCCCTCTACGCGAACGAACATTTCGGGGGACGCTCCCACCAGTTGTTCGTCTCCGAGCTGCATGAAAAATTCATAGGGACTCGGGCTGGCATGCTGGATACGCTCAAAGAGCTCCGAAGGGCTGCCCGAGAAATTCGCGTGGAAAGTCTGCCGCAGCACCACTTCGTAATAGTCGCCCTGGCGCATTCCCTCCCGAACGGTCTCCACCTTGGCCATGTATTCTTCCGGGATGTGATCGGATGTAATCGCTTCCGCGGGTCGTCGCGCTGCCTTCGGGATAGGGCGGCCCGTGCGTTCCAACCCTGCCGTCGAAAGGCCGCCGCGCGCGAAGTCATAACGGAACCGTTCGATCCGCTCTTTCTTGCGATCCATGTAGTAGATGTCGTCCGAGAGAAACAGGTGCAGGTCCTTGTGGCCCTCTCGAGGCAGCTGCAGCTCGATGGGATCGAACTGGAATAATAGATCGTAACCAAACGCGCCCACCAAGGCGAGCCGCGAATCGTCCGAGTTGCGGAATTCTTCCATCAATGTGCGAAGAATGGAAAACGCCGAGGGTTGCTTGCTGCGTTCCTCTTCGGGAAACAGCGGGGGCAGCGGTTTCAGGCGTCCGTGCAGGCTGGAGCCCTGCAATTCGAACTCTTCCCAATGAGGATGCCCGGCGAGCAAGGGGTGAAGAATCTGATTGACTACTTCGCCGCGCTGATTCAGCGGGCGGAACTCGATCTGGCGGCCGGCCGCGACGATCTCGAGCGGAGGGGCTATAGAAGCGACGTCCCAGCGCGAATACCGTTCCGGGTATTCATAGCCCGAGGAAAGATAGATACCGCGATACCGGTCCAGCTTGTGCAGCAGGCCTTTCAGTCCTTTGTGGAACGGAATTCCGGACTCGGTGCGAGTTACGGTAATTCCGCCAGGTGTGTCGTAACTCAGCTTGGGCATAAAGCAGACCGCGGGAGGTTGATTTCTTAGGATAACAGACGTCCCCTCACTCACGTGCGGGGCTAAAATTCGGCACGGGTCCGATGTTCGCGCGGTTCCGATGCTCGCGCGGTTGGGTGTTCCGGAATGTAGCCCCGCGCGTCAGCAAGGGGACCGTTCCATCACTGCGTAGGCGGACTCACCCGGCTGGGCCCAAGATGACTCTCATCCTGCGCCGCATCCGGCGCCGCTTCACAACCAGCCGGTTTTGGCAATTGCGAGCCTCCGCGCAACTGATCTAGCCGGATCGTTACCAATTCCCAACGGTAGTGCTTTTTGGCGAGCTTACAGATTTCCAATTCGCCGCAGCGTGAAGACTTCCTGCGCACGCTGGGATCGTGATTTGCGGCCTCTGGCCAAAGCTGACCGGCGTTATCGGCATCGCAAGCGGGTTTTAGATCGTCAGAGGCGAGGCATAAGACAGTCGCAGAGGCAACCATTAGGACAATGGCCCGGATTCGGATAAGCATCGTTACGTTGTAGTCTACGAGAACGGACGAGCGTCCACAAGAACGGAAGAGCCAATTGTGGCGTGAGAAGTACTGGTAGGGCTAATCTGAACGGGAGTAGTGCGAGCTTAAAATGTCACGGTTAAACGGCTACCGCGCTCCAGGCGATTAACTCGCTGGCGATGCGATTGAGCGGCAAGATCTGATCTACCGCGCCCATCCGGATGGCCTCGCGCGGCATTCCAAACACGATGCAACTGGCTTCATCCTGCGCGATGGTCTTCGCGCCGGCGCGCTTCATTTTGAGCATTCCCTGGGCCCCGTCCGCGCCCATCCCAGTCAGCAGCGCGCCGATGGCGTCCCGGCCGGCGGCCGTCGCGACCGATTCGAACAATACATCCACGGCGGGGCGCTGGTAGCACACACGCGGTCCGTCCTGAACGGAAACGCGATACTCGCCGCCGCGCTTCGCGAGCGTCATATGAAAGTTGCCCGGAGCCACCAGCGCGAGGCCGGGCGTGAGCCGGTCTCCATCGACGGCTTCTTTCACCTGTATCCGGCACAGGTCGTTCAGGCGATTGGCAAAGGCGGTGGAAAAAACCGGCGGAATGTGCTGCACTACCACAATTCCGGGGCTCGACGCCGGTATTCCCATGAGTACCTCGCGGATGGCTTCCGTGCCGCCCGTGGAGGCGCCGATGGCAATGACGGCGGACGGGTTTCCCGGAGGCAAGCTGATCGGAGGCGGCCGCACCACGGCGGCTGCTACTACTGGACCTTGTGCCGGCGCCCGTTGCAGCCGGGCGTGGGCCGCGGCGCGCACCTTGTGCGGCAGATCGTGCTGCAGCTCGCCCACCGAGTAAGGTCCGCCGGGCTTGGCCAAAACGTCGACCGCGCCATGCTGCAGTGCTTCCAGCGCGATCTTGCTGGAAGCCTGACCGAGCGAGCTGATAATTATCACCGGCATTGGGTGGAACTTCATCAGCTTCTTGAGAAATGTGATGCCATCCATGCGGGGCATCTCAATGTCCAAGGTCAGTACGTCAGGCCGGAGGCTCAGGATCTTGTCGCGGGCAACGTAGGGATCGGGCGCGGTACCCACTACCTCTATGTCGGTCTCGGCAGCCAGCGCTTCACCCAGGAGTTTGCGCACAATGGCGGAGTCGTCGACGATAAGCACTTTTATTTTTCGTTCCACGACTTTTTGTTCCACAGCCGTTCGCCTCGCCTTATGCGGATCCATCCCCACTACTGACGCCAATGGAAACAGCCACCATGCCGTCCGGCAAGGTGAAACAACAATGCATGGCCCCCAGAAAGGCGTGCTCGGCAACCGCCAATTCCGGAGTGTCGAGTGACAGGCTGGATTCCGGCCACAGCTTGCTCATCAACGCGCCACAAAGAATGTTGGCCAGCTCCAGGATTACCTCGCCGGGTTGCGTCGGGGTCATCTCCTCCGGATCCAGTCCCAGAAAGCCCGATGCGATCGTTCGCGCGGTGTCCGGGGAAACACTCAGCAGAAACTCACCACGATGTGACCCCTCGAAACTGACATGCACCGAGACCGCTGTAGCCAGCCAGGCATGGCCGCATTTGGTGGGCACCGCCTCTTCGAAGAACATCGTCTCCAACACTTCGGCCGCCACGCGAACTACGATCGCGCCGAATCCGGCTACTTCATCCGTCCGGGGACCTGATTGAAGTTGTTCAGGCATTTTTTTCTCCCAGCACCCGCTCCAGCTCCTCGCGCAATGCTTCGGGTGAAAATGGCTTGGTCATGTAACCTTGTGCTCCGAGCGAGAGCATTTTGAGAATCCGCGCTTTGGTGGCGTCGGTGGAGATCACGAGTGTAGGCACGGAGCGGAGCCGCGCATCCGTCTCCAGCCTCCGCAGCAACTCCTCGCCGTTCATTTTGGGCATGTTGATGTCGGTCAGAATTACATCCACGGAATGCCCTTCTAGCCCGGCTAGCGCTTCTTCGCCGTTGGCGGCTTCTAGACACTCGCTCACTTCAAATCCCGATAAGGTCAAGACCCGCCGGATGAAGCCGCGCATCACCGCCGAGTCGTCTACGATCATCACAGAGATCGGCATGCCCTTAAACCCCTTCCATCGCTTTCTTCGGCGAATGGTTGTGCATCAACTCTTTTTCGACTCCGCCGGCTTCTCGAATCCACATCCGCCCGGTGGCCAGGTCCAGGCGAGTGGTGCGCGAGACCTCGCCTCCCACCGCTTCAGCGGAAATCAGGACTCCGGCTTTCCAAAGAATCTTGCGCGCCGCTAAATAGTTCCGCTTGCCGATCTGGAAAACCCCCTCGCTGTCCAGCACCGCCGCGCCCCCGGCTAGCCGCACCACCATTCTCTTCGGGTGGGCCCCGCTGGCCGTTACCGCCTGGAGTAACGCTTTGATGCCGGTGTCGGCGAACATGAAGGGGTTCTGCTGAGCTTTCTGGGCATCCAAGGCCGACTCCGGCAGCATGTAGTGCAGCAGACCGCCGACCTTCGTGGCCGGATCGTACAGCACTACCGCGATGCACGACCCCAATGCATAGGTCACCAATGTCGAGTCCAGATCGTTGCTCACCTTGCAGTCGGAAATTCCCACTACCAGCGACTTCATGCCCGCACCCGCAATCCTCGTCCGGACGATTCCTTCCGGTAAGTGGCCGGCCGCACATATTTCAGGTCATGCTCCACCCCTGTGAGCGACTCCGAGTGCCCCACAAATAGGTACCCTCCCGGCTCCAGGCAGGCGCTCAAGCGCTGCACAATATCCTGCTGTGTTGCTTTATCGAAATACATCATGACGTTTCTGCAGAAGATCACATGAAAGAGGCGGCGGTGAGGAAAAGGTTGGATCAGGTTGAGCCGCTCGAAAGAGATCTTGCCAACGATCTCCGGCTTTAGCTTGAAGAGCCCCTTACACTCGCCGTCTCCCCGCAGAAGATAGGCTTTCCGCCAGGCGTCCGGCAGATCCTTGAAGCGCTCCGCTTCGTAGACGGCGCGTTTTGCGATTCCAAGCACGCGCGTCGAGATGTCTGTGGCCAGTATCCGGAAGTCGCGCCGCTTCCCGTCCGCCCGGGCCAGAGTGTCCGAGAGGCACATGGCGATGGTGTACGGTTCCTCGCCGCTCGAGCTAGCGGCGCACCAGATCTCGAACGTTCGAATGTCCCGAAATTCCTCTACCGCTGCCCGGCTCAGGAATTCGAAATGCGCCTTCTCGCGCAGAAAACTGGTGTGGTTGGTGGTGAGCGAATCGATTAATCCAATCAGCGCTTCGCCGGTCTTGTCCGCCAGGACGTGGCGATAATACTCGTCAAAGGATTTGAATCCACCCTTGCGAAGCCACTTTCCCAGGCGCGCGGTTACCAGCGCTTCCTTTCCGCCTTTCAGATCCAGGCCGAACCGCTCATGGGCCAACTGGCTGATCAGCCGGAACTCACTGGTCTTCAGCGTTAGGCCTGCGCCATCGGAATAAGTCGTCTCACTCACTGTTGCGCGCTCCAAACAGACCCTCCAGATCAAGGATCAAGCCCACCCGCCCGTCTCCGAGGATCGCTCCGCCCGCCACGCCAGCGATGTTGGCCATGGTCTCGCCCAGACTCTTGATCACTACTTCCTGCTTCCCGATCAGTTCATCCACCATCAAACAAAAATGTCTACCGCCGCTCTCGGAGACAATCAGCAGGCTGTCCCAGGGATTTTCAAAGCGTGGCTTCACTCCGAATCGCTGATGCAGGCGCACTAACGGGAGCAGCGAGCCCCGCACCATGGCCATCTCCTGGCGGCCTTGCAATGTGGAGATGGATTCCTCCGGCGGCTTCAGCATTTCGCGGACCGCGAAGATGGGGACAATATATCTCTGGCCGCCCACCCCCACCACCAACCCATCGATGATGGCGAGTGTCAGCGGCAGCTTCAACAGGAACGTGGTCCCTTCGCCCGGCCGCGACATCACGTCGATCCGTCCACGCAGCTTCAGAACGCTCTTCCGGACCACATCCATCCCTACACCCCGGCCCGAAACGTCGGTTATCTGATCGGCAGTAGAAAAACCCGGGTGAAAGATCAGATTGAATATCTCGTTTTCCGAAGGCTGAGCGTCCGCGCTCACTAAACCTTTCTCGATCGCCTTGCGGAGGATCTTGGTCTGGTTCAAACCGCGTCCGTCGTCAGAAACTTGAATCACGATTTGCCCGGCCTGGTGGCCAGCCTTCAGGGTCACCCGCGCCGTCGGTGACTTACCGTTTCTCGTGCGCTCGTCCGGCGTCTCAATGCCGTGATCCACCGAATTGCGCACCATGTGCATCAGCGGATCCGCCAGATCCTCGACAATGTTGCGGTCCAGCTCCGTGTCTTCGCCGAATAATTCCAGGTCCACTTGCTTGGAGGCTTTCCGCGATAGATCACGCACCAGGCGGGCGGTTTTCTGGAACAGTTGGCCCACCGGAATCATGCGCATGGACATGGCCGTGCGCTGTACTTCATCGGTGATTCGGGCGAGTTGCGAAAGATTGCGCCCCAGCCGCGGCTTCACTCCGATGGCCAGGTCCGGATCGTGCCGCACCAGCGATTGCGCGATCACCATTTCACCGACCATGTCCACTAAGTAGTCGAGCTTGGTGGTGTCGACCTTGATGGACCGTGCTCCCGTGGGCCGGGCCGCGCCCGCCCGAGGCCCCTCCGTGCTTTCTGGTGGCGTGCTCGGTTCCACAGATACCTCGGCGGCCTGCGGAGATACCTCGCGCGCCAGTTCCACCAATCCCTCAGTCGCGAATACCACCGGTTCCCGCGGCAGGGGAACCGCATCAACCGGCAATACCGCGGGCGTCTCGGGCAGCGGCGCGGCCTCGGGTGGGGCGCCGGCAGCAGCTGCTTCAGCCTCCGGCGCGCTCAAACTTCGGATAGCAGCGAGCAAAACCACGTTGGGGGCCGGCGAAACCAGCGTCCCCGTCTGCATGCTGGATTCCAGTTCACCCATGCAGCGGGTGAGGTAGTCCTTGCTTTCGAGTATCCGATCGATTACCGCCGGCGTAATGGTCAGTTGCCCGTTGCGAGCCAGATCGAGAACGGTTTCCACTTCATGCGCTACATCCCGCACCGCATCCTGATCCAGAAATCCGGCCATTCCCTTGATGGTATGGAAGCCGCGGAAGATGGCGTGAATCGCCTCCGCATTGTCGGGGTCCTGGTCGAGCGTTAACAATTGCAGTTCGATCGAAGTCAGATGCTCTCGCGACTCCAGAATGAAGTCGTTCAGAAGCTCCGGATCGGCCGCCAGCGGGTTTAGCGAAGCGCTACCCGCGGGCGACGCCCCGCCTGAGGTTTCCTTCTTTTCCGATTCAATCGCCATGCTCAATCACCTATCCCGTTAACCCCCGGAGCCTGTTACGCCCCAGAGCCTGTTACGACCTCGAGGCGCTCTACTTCCTGCGCCGTGAACACCCTGTTGATATCCAGCAGAATTTTTACCTTGCTCTTGATCTTGGCCATCCCCAAAATGTAGGGCGTCTCTACGCCGTTGCCGAAATCGGGCGTGTCTTCAATGTCGGCGGCCTGCAGAGTCAGAACTTCCGACACGCCGTCCACGATGATGCCGATCATCAACTTCTCGGCTCGGCTCTCGATCTGAGCAACAATCTGGGCAACAATCTGGGCAACAATGATGCAGGTGCGCTGCGTGTATTCCAGTTCCGGGAGACCGAACTTCAGGCGCAGATCCACCACGGGAATCACTTTGCCTCGCAGATTGAGCACTCCTTTTACATACGCCGGCGTCTGTGGTACGGCGGTGATCTCCTGGATCCCCATAATTTCGCGCACACGCAAAACCTGGATCGCGAACTCCTCCTTGCCCAGTCCAAAAGTAAGATATTTGCCGCTTCTCTGGTCCTGCTTCTGCGACCCGATACTGGTTGGTGGTGGGGCGGTCAGGGTGTTCATTTTCGTTCTCTCCTGGTGAGGAATGTTCCGGGTTTCTAGACATTCAGCATGTGCGGGACCGGGAAACCCGGTCGAATTTTTTGAGATTCCGCGTCCGGATTCGGAGCAATGCACACCTGCACGCACATCCGTTCGTTGTCCCACTCGAACGGCACCACGGTCCATTCCTGGTTGCGCGCGCTGCGCGTTTGGAAGTTGCGCCCGTATATTACAGTGGGCGTGCTCAGCAACATGCTGCCCAGGCGATTCTCAAGCGCAGTCTTCACGTTGCCGATAATCATATTGGTGACCTCGGCCACCGCGTCCAAAACGTCCTCTGAGATGCCGGGATACTCCGCCATCAACATCTGGCTTGCAATCCGGCAGGCAAGACTAGCCGTGCAGGATACGCTTCCCGTGCCCACCCAGGGCCCGGCCAACCCGATCAGCGACACCACCCCGGAGGCTGGCGCGGCTTCCTGTTTCTCCGTGAAAACTTCCCCTGGCTTTAGTTCCACGCTCAGCATTGTCGAAAACACATCCTGAGTCGCGGTCTTGATCGCATCGCAGAGATCCGCGGATGTGATTACTAGCGCCCCTGCTTGTTCATTGCTCATCGTTTCCTCACGTCCTTACGGCCGGCGTTTAAAACAACCCGGCTAATTTCTCTTTGATCTGATCCGCTGTAAACGGCTTGCGGACATAGCCGGAGGCACCCCGCTCCACCGCTTCCAGCACTTTGGCCTGAGTCCCTTCGGTGCTGACCATTAAAATGGGTAGATCCTTCCAGGCCGGCTCCGCCCGAATCTTGGTCAAAAATTCCAACCCATCCATGTTCGGCATGTTGATATCGGAGAGAACCAGGCCCACGGTCTGCTTCTTCAGCAAGGCCAACCCTTCCACACCGTCACTTGCCTCAAACACGGTGCCGATAGGCACTTGCGCTTGAACTAATACACGCTGCAAAATCTTTCGGATCGCAGCAGAATCATCCACAATCAGCACGTCCACAGTCTGGCATTGCCTCCGTCACTTTCCTTATCGGTCAGAAAACAGGTTCTTTAACCGATGGTTCATCAGTTCTTCAGTTCTTTGGTTCTTCAGTTGTTCGGTTATTCGGTTCTTCCGTTCGGGCACACTACCGCTGGCGGCAGCCAGAGGGTATACCTGCTACCGAACCGAATAACCGATGAACTGAAGAACCGAGTAACCGGATAACCGAAGAACTACGAGGAGGCTACGCCGACGAGTATGACGGCGACCGGCGTATCGCCGAGCGCGGTCTGTAACACCCAGTCCGTGTCGCCTTGCTTCGCGAAGCCGGGAGTATTAGTATCTGATTTCCAAAAGCTCAACACCGCCGGGTGGGGCGTGCCGGAGGCTTTGCGGCTCATGGCCACCAAAGCATCGAACCCCGGCGTCGCGTTCAGATCCCGGTCATCGGCCGCCGGCACCAGCAGCAGAAAATCGCGCTGCGGCGCCGCCCCTTGATGGTCGCCGTTTACCGGCATAACACCATACCGCAGCGTGTATACGCCGGCTTTGATGGTCTGGCCCCTTCGATCCGCGCCCTGGCCGTCAAACCGGATTACACCCAGCAGAGCTCCCGTTGGAATCAACGGCAGCGTTACATTTTCTTCCGTGGTCTTGGCGCCCGCGGGTTTCGCGGTTCGAAACCAGATCTCGCAATAAGCGGCTCCGTTGTTCGAAATTTTGATCCCGTCTTTTTGCAACGCCTGTGCGATGGCCGGCGCAACTTCGGACGGTGGGCCGCCGGCCGATTCCATCTTATAGGGCCCGTCCGCGGCCAGCGCATAGAACACCAGCGGGGAAAGAAAACTGATGACGGCCAACTTCTTCATATATCACCATGCTACCCGCTTCTGACTCCGGGTGCACAGCCAAATTGCTGCGATCTTCTGAAATCCTCTTAACGATTTCGCGTCATTGGAAGTGTACCGGATCAGGTCCTGCGAAGCGTCAGTAGCAGCGAGCGAGGTAGCTTGGTCGTAGCCTAACGAGCTAGCTCAACAAAGGAGCCGTGAACATCGCCCTCTTTAGGATCGATTGCATTCGCGGCCGTAACTTAGCATTTTCGAAAAGGGGATCCAAAAATGAGACAGTCCAATCGAGTTCTTTTGCTGATGGCGTCATCGGCATTTCTAGCCCTAGCTCAGACCGATCCGCCGAGCCGTGTCGGCCGGCTGAGTTACATGAGCGGGGATGTGTCATTCCGTCCCGGCGACGTGGAAGATTGGGTAATTGCCGACAGCAACCGGCCCTTGACCACAGGCGACCATTTGTGGACCGACGAGGGAGCCCGCGCCGAGTTGCACATTGGTGGCGCAGCGCTGCGCCTCAATTCCAAAACGGCGTTCGAGTTTCTGAATCTCGACGACTCGAACGTCCAGATCCGATTAGCCGAGGGCTCACTCAGCATCCATCTGCGCGCCTTGGATGATCAGGAAAGCTACGAGATCGACACACCCAATCTGGCTTTCTCCCTGCTGCGCCCGGGCGATTATCGCATCGACGTGAATCCGGACAACCAAATCACCCGCATTACGGTTCGCGCCGGCGAGGGCGAAGTCACCGGCGGCGGGCAAGCTTTCACCGCGCATCCGCGGGAAGAAGTGGACGTCTCGGGAGCCGATACCATTTCTTATAACGTGGTGGGCTCTTCCCAACCCGATGACTGGGACGGCTGGTGTCTGACGCGTGACCGCCGCGAAGACCAATCGCCCTCGGCGCGCTATGTTTCGCGCGACATGACCGGCTACCAGGACCTGGATGATAACGGCGCATGGCGGCAAGTGCCGGATTATGGCGCGGTGTGGGTTCCGAACTCAGTGGCCAGTGGATGGGCGCCTTATCATGACGGGCATTGGGCCTGGGTTGAGCCATGGGGCTGGACTTGGGTGGATGACGCAGCCTGGGGATTCGCTCCGTTTCACTATGGACGCTGGGTCTACGTAGGCTATTGGGCCTGGGTGCCGGGCCCGATGGCGCCGCGTCCGGTCTACGCTCCGGCGCTAGTGGCTTGGGTGGGCGGCCGGAATTTCAACGTGGCTGTCGGGTTCGGCGGCGGCGCGGGCGTTGCGTGGTTCCCGTTGGGACCGCGCGAAGTGTACGTGCCTGGCTATAGCGCCAGCCCAACTTACATCAACCGCGTCAACGTCACCAATACCACCATTGTCAATAACGTCAACATCACCAATGTCTATGTCAACAAGACCTACATCAATCGAAGTGCGCCCGGCGCTGTAACGGCCGTCCCGCAGAATGCTTTTCAAAGCGCCCGGCCCGTGCAAAGTGTGGCCGTGCGCGTGGATGCGCGAGCCATCCAGTCGGCCCAGGTGACTAATACGGCGGCGGTAGCGCCCAGCCGCGAGAGCGTGCTTGGAAAATCTGCGCCGTCTGGACGAGTGGTCCAGCCGCCCGCCGCGATTCAGAACCGCCCGGTGGTCGCCAAAGCTACGCCGCCTCCACCTCCAGTGCCGTTCGCGCAGAGGCAACAGGCGCTCACCGCGAATCCGGGTCGTCCGCTCGATCCAAGACAAATGCAACAATTGCGGAGCGCTCAACCGGCGCCCGCGCGGCCACTGATCCGGCAGGCGCAAACCCCGACCAATGTTGGCCGTCCTGCTGGCCAAGCCGCACCACCGGCAACGAACGCGCGGCCGCCCCAGCAGAACAATGCCCCCCAACCGCGGGTGCAGCGTGACATTCCGCCGCAGCAACAGAACAACGCTCCGCCACCTCGACCTCTGGAGCGCCCAACGGAACAGCCGCGTCCGCAGCCCCGCGACGTTCAGCCGGCGCCGCGCCCGAATGACAGGCCAGCCGACACGCCTCGGCCACAACCGCGCGACGTTCAGCCACCGGCCCGTCCGCCGGCCGAAACACCGCGTCAACAGCCGCGCGAAGTTCAACCGCCCGCTCGCCCAGCCCAGCAGCCCGCTCCGAAGGAGGCGCCCAAGCCGGCCAAGAAGGAAGAAAAGCCCAAAAAGGACGACAAGAAAGAGGAGAAGAAAGATGAAAAGAAGCAGTAGCGTGAGGGCGGTTCGTTCCCGCCCTCAGCCCATGAGAGCTTTCAACTGCTGAAACATCATCATGCAGGCGGGACCCAGGGTGACCAGCAGGACGGACGGGAAAATCAGAAAGAAGACCGGGAATATCAGCTTCACGCCGACTTTTCTGGCCGTTTCCTGAGCCTGTTGCCGAAAGCGCGTACGCAAGTAGTGTGCATGGGAGCGCAAGGCCGGCGCCAGGCTGGTGCCGAACCGGTCACTATCGATTAAAAGGTTGGATAACTTCCGCAATTCCGGATCCTTGCCGCGCTTACCGAAAGCGCGGAAGGCGGTAGGACGGCTGCTGCCGGTTTTCAACTCCAAATAGAGTTGGGCCAATTCGCCGCTGAAATCCGGATGGGTGCGCTTCAGGCTCCGGCTGGAGTCTGCAATGGATTGATCCAGGGACTGGCCTGCCTCCAGACCCAGAACGATTAGATCCAGCGCCGGCGGGATCGCGCTGCGCAGGCGATGTGTCCGGGCTTTCACGCGCGAATCCAGAACGCGGTCCGGAACCATAAATCCTAAGCCCGCGCCGCAGATCAGCGGAAGCAGCATTCCGGCTCCCTCTCCACGATTGAAAAGCGTGGCAGTGGCCAGCAAGACGGCGAAAAACAGAGAGCTGCAGCATTTGATTCCGTAAAAGACCGCCAGCGCGGACGGCCAGCGGTATCCGGCTGACGCCAACCGGATGCGGTAAGGATTCTGTTCATTTTTGGCTGCCGGAAATGTTTCGCCGATCGAGCGGAACAGGTTCAGAAACATCGCCCGCGATGCCGGCAGGGAAGGTTCCGTGGACAAGCCCGCGGGAAGTTCCAAGGCGCGATCCGCGTTCCGCCGAATGACGAAATATCCCGCCGCCACCACAGCGGTCATCACGAACAGGAAGAATCCCGCGCCGAGCCACAGATCGCTCATATTTTGATGTCCACTATTCTGCGAATCACAATGTGCGCCAGCACCAGACAAATAATCGCGCCGCTAATCAGATATTTGCCGTAGGGGCTATAAACCAAGACGGTGAGGTAGGACGGGTTCACGATCATCATCATGCCCGCAATCACCAGCGGCAGCACCGTAAGCACCCCGCCGGTCATCTTTCCGTGCGCCGCCAGCGCCCGCACCTCGCCCCGGAGTGAGGTCGCTTCCCGCATGTTCTCCGCAAGTTTGGACAATACTTCATTCAACTTGCCACCGGTGCGGGTCTGCATTTGAACCGCCGCCGCGAACATGCTCACCTCAAGCAGCGGAACGCGATCACTCAGGTTGGCCAGCGCCTGCTCCCACGATGCCCCCAGATTTGCTTCCGCGGCAGCCTTGCGGAGTTCCGTGGACACCGGCGCCTCGCATTCCTGGGACACAATCTCCATGCCCGCCGCGAACGGATGACCGGCGCGCAGGGCGCGCGCCAGCGAATCCAGGGCATCGGGAAAGTTTTCTTCGAATCGGCGAAAGCGTTTCGCCCTGCGGCGCACGATGTATAAGTATGGCAGCGACCCCACCAGTACCGCGATTACCACCGCCACAATGCCAGGAATCCGATCCTCCCGCATCGCGATGGCTAACGCTACGCTTGCGGCCAAGAGCATCAACATCGTGAACCGGCCCACGGACCAGCTCAGATCCGCCTGCTGCAGATGCCGCCGCATGATCTTGATGAAGTCCCAACGCTTCAGCAGATTCGCCCAGGGCGATATGGAGCTGAGCGATTCGTCCTTCAGCACGCGCGGGCTTTCATCCAGCAGGTGCTCGGAAACATCCTCGGCCAACGCCTCGGCGCCCATGCGCTGTAAGGCAAACCAGCCGATCAAAACGGCGAGCGCCGCCGCGAGGAACGTGGCCAGGAACACCAAGATTGCGGTCAGCGCCACTTACTGCCTCCGGTTGGCTTCGGCCACGGCGTGCGGCGAAGCCTGCCCGTGCGGCTTCGAAGTTACGTAAATCACCAGCTCGCGTCCGCTCCAGGAATGTCCTGGAAAGAGCCGCGCGAGGATCTCGGCATTGTTTTCATCCCGCAGCAGACCTCTTACCAGGAAGCTCGATCCATCCGGCAAATCGGTGTCGTAGCGGCGGGTCTCCACGCCCGCGCCGTTCCGGAGACTCACTTCAGGCTGTACGCGTAGGCTGACTTTTCCAAGTGTGTCTGTGGCCGGCGAAAACTGGACGCGAAGACGGTAAGGCGCCGCCGCCGCTCGTACACTGACTGGCCGCCCCACGCTAGCGGTCAGCACTGAACTCGAGACCACTTCCAGCTCCTCGGTTTGTTCCAGTTTTCGGACCAGTTCGTCCGCATTCGTATCCGCGCGGAACGCAGCTACACGCATGGATTCATGCGCCGATGCATCCTGCCCGGATGAGTCATGTCCAGATAGCCCAAGCAGTTTCGAATCCAGTTGGCCGATCGCGGCGGCGCTCGCTCCCAGCACTTGAACGTTTAACTCCATGGCGTGGTCCACCGGAAGGTTAGCCGGTGCCTGTGTCTCGGCCCGTTGCGGCTCGGAAACCGCGCTGCTCGTGAATATCGAATTCAAACCCAACGCATGCCGCGACCCGGTGGCTTCATCCAGAGGATTTCGCAGCGTGATGCGCAGACGCGCGCCGGTGTCCGCCAGAGCAACGATATCGGCATACTGCGCAGGCACCAGCATGGTGGCCACCGGGACCGGAAGACGGCTAGTATTGGTTGGTTCCAGTTGCGGATTGACGCGCAACACCTCCACATTCTGCAGGATGGTACGCAGTTCGGTGAGGTTATTCCTCTCAGAAACGGCCTGCAGATCCACTCGCGATCCGGAATGCAGCAGCCCCATCACGCCACTCGATTCCACCACTCGAATCGAAACCGCCCGCATCCCGGCCGCTATTCCCCCGCCTGCTCCCGTACCTTTTGGATCAAGTGACGCCACGCGGCCCTCGAGCAGCGGTTCGTTCTTTTGCACCGGCTCTAAGAGCGTAGCGCCCACCGCATCGTCCACCTTCGAGTAAGAACCTTTCAGCGCTCCCTTCACTTGGGATACCTGCAGATCCGCCGGCTTGACTACCATTCCCCGGTCAAGATCCCTGGCTGCCACCACGATGGATTGCCCGGCAAGCTCGGGCGCCTTCGCCCGCAGCCGGCCACCAAACAGTCCGTAGACTACTCCGGTTGCAACAATCGCGGCCACGAATGCAATCCCAAGCAAGGGAACCATGTTTCTCTTCATCGCGATAACCTTTTACTTTCCTGGTACTTTTCTTTGGCTTTCCTTTGCCACATGCAGACACCTGTGGCTCAAACCAGACCAACGGCTGGACGGGCCACTAAAAGTATCGAGTGTTGCCCTAAGGTTCTGGCGTTAATCGCCTTAGTCCCTCTCATGGGTCGAGGGCAGGTCCCGTAAAGCTTTGGCAGAGCTTTCGCCACTAACAAATGCCGATCCGGCCGATACGGAATGCGAGGTCGTCAATGCAACTACCCAAAGGCGTCGTTATCCTGGCGCTGCTGGCATCGGGAATTTCAGCCGCGGCGCAATCTATCGTTCAGACGCGCGAAGTTCTGACCAATCCCTCCATCGTCACGCTGGCGTCGGCCGGCTTCAACGAGGACTTCCTGATCGAGCTCATCTTGAATAGCAAAACCGAGTTCGATACCAGCATCAGCGGACTCGCAACCCTGATGAAACAGGGCATCAATGAGCGGATCATTCGCGTCATGCTGAGAAAGCCCTCCGCCGCCCCAGTTTCGTTGGCCGCTGACCCTCAGCCCGCGTCCCCAGCTAGGGAAGACGGACCAAGAGTAGCGGTCTCCACGAAGGATCCCTCGATACTCGCCATCGCTACGCACACACCTTATTCCGATTCGAGATCGCTCTTCTGGGGGTTCGTCAAAAAACGCATTGATGTTGGAGTAGCACCACAGGGACGCGATGCGCTCGCTCAGCACCTTGGCGCAGCCTACGGATCCGTTCTCGCCCTGCATTGATTCGTTCCCATGAAACCGATCACCCAACTTTCGCTAGCCTTGATCTGGCTCGCGTCACTATCGCAGCCGGCTTTGAGTAAGGGCGTGGTCGAAATCGAATCCGTGGACCTTCCCCGAGCCATCCAAGGCATGGCGTACAGCGCCACCATCCGCACCACCGTGGATGGCCAGTGTCCCAGCGGGAACGTTGGCCTGTTTCTGGCAGGTGGATCCTTGCCGCGGGGATTGCGCATCACCGACGATGGTCTCGCAGGCGTGCCCATGGAAATGGGCGTCTTTCGATTCTGGATTGTTGCGCGCAACATGTGCGCCAGCACCACTAAGGGCTTTGAATTGTTGGTGACCGGGCGGCCGATTCTGCGGGCAGTCCCCGAGCGAATCGAGCTTACGCTTTCGGCCGACGGCCAGCCCGATGGCCCCTCCGTACTGATAGCCGGCACCTGGCCCGGGCTACCGTATTCCCTATCGACACCCCAAAGTGATTGGCTCACTTTCCGGCAAGCGGAAGGGACCACGCCTCAGGAAGGCTCGGCGTTTTTGGGTGATCGCGCTACTCTATTGATCAATCCACGGAAGCTCGCGCCCGGAATCCACCACGCCAAAATATTCGTCTCGGCTTGGCGGGCCGATCCCGTCACGGTTGAATTGACAGTCACCGTCACTATGCCGAAGCCTCCGCAGGTCGCCGAACCTTGGGATCACTAACCCCTTGGGATCACTAACTCCAAACTTCGCCAGAAACTTCAACAATGCGCGCAAGCTTGGCCCATTGCTCGTCTTCCGCCAGCACATTGCCTTCTTCCGTGCTGGCAAAACCGCATTGCGGGCTTAAACAAAGCTGATCCAGATCGACATATTTTGCAGCTTGATCGATCCTGCGCTTCAGATCATCCTTGGATTCGAGCTGACCCGATTTCGAAGTCACCAGGCCTAGCACCACCGTCTTGTCCTGCGGCACAAACCGCAGTGGCTCAAATCCACCGGCGCGTTCGGTGTCGAACTCCATGAAATAGCCATTCACGCCGATGCCGTTGAAGAGCAACTCGGCGATCGGTTCATAGCCGCCCTGCGCGATCCAACTGGACCGAAAATTCCCGCGGCAAAGATGCATGGTAACGGCCATGTCCGGCGGCCGGTTTTCGATCGCCGTATTCAGCATGCGCGCGTAAATTGCCGGCAACTGATCGGGATCGTCTCCGCGTGCGGCCAGGTTTTGCCTCTGTTCCGCATCACAAAGATAAGCGAGATTGGTTTCGTCGAGTTGAAGATAGCGGCAGCCGGCGTCCGCAAAAGCCCGCACCGCCCCCGCGTAGGCTAGCCCCAAGTCGCGATAGAACTCCTGCATGTCCGGATAAACTTCCGGGCTCACAGCCCTGCGGCCCCCGCGAAAATGCAGCACGCTGGGCGACGGAATGGTCATCTTGGGTGTGGCGCGCGTGTGCTCCCGGAGAAATCTGAAATGCTCCAGCATGGGGTGCGTGGAAAATCCGATCTTCCCAATCACGCGCAGCCCTTTCGCCTCGGTCTCGATGCCCCCTTGGAAACGGATGCCGTGATCGGTGTGGAACGATTCCACTCCCTCCAACCGCTCCAGAAAATCGAAGTGCCACATAGCGCGCCGGAATTCGCCATCCGTAGCGCTCTCGAGTCCCACTTCCGCCTGTTTGGCGATGACGTCGACAATCGAGGTGTCTTCCACCGCCCTTAATTGCTCCATCGAGACTTCCCCGCGCGCGTGACACGTTCGAGCTTCCTTCAAGGCAGTGGGCCGCAGCAAGCTGCCGACATGGTCGGCACGAAAAGGCGGAGCATTTCTCAGCATGGCTTTACTTTAGCGTGGGACAAGCCTCTGGCTTGTCCGTCTTGGCAGGCCCGGGCATGCTCCACGACGATGCGTCCGCTAATCTGAAATAGATGGAGCTTTCCTCGCCCCGCACCGCCCTCCGCCGGTGGACCGAGCAGCTCAGAAATCGTGAAGACCACCTCACCGTCGTACTCAGCCTTCTGATCGGCGTACTGGTCGGCCTCGTGGTCGTCGCTTTCATTCTGCTCACGGGCCGCCTGGCCGCGCAGATGTATCCTGCGGGAGGGTCGGCCTGGCGCCGCGTAGTGATTCCCGTCATTGGCTCGCTCGTCACCGGATTCCTGCTCTTCCGCTATTTTCCGAATGCGCGCGGCAGCGGCATTCCTCAAACCAAGTACGCCATCTTCATCAACGACGGCTACATCTCGCTCAAGACCATTCTCGGGAAGTTCTTCTGTTGCTCGGCATCGCTCGCGAGCGGCATCGCGCTCGGCCGCGAAGGACCCTCGGTCCAAATCGGCGCCGGAATCGCTTCCGTGCTCGGCCGGCGATTCGGTCTCAGTAAAGAGAGCGTCAAGGCGCTCGTCCCAGTGGGATGTTCCGCCGCGCTCGCGGCTGCCTTCAACACGCCCATCGCGGCCGTTCTGTTCTCGCTCGAAGAAATATTGGGCGATCTCCACGCGCCGGTGCTCGGCACAGTGGTGATCAGCTCCGCCACGTCCTGGATCGTGCTGCATCTCCTCTTGGGCGATGAGCCGCTCTTCCATGTCCCCGCGTATCGCCTGGTACATCCCGTGGAGTTCGGCGTCTACGCGATCCTCGGCGTTATCGGCGGTCTCGGATCCGTATGTTTCGTCAAGCTGCTGTTGAAACTGCGGAAGCTCTTCATGCGCCTTCCAAAATCCACGCAATGGATTCAGCCTGTCGCCGGTGGTCTGGTCGTGGGCTTACTGGGCTGGTTCATGCCGGAGGTTTTGGGCGTCGGCTACGATTACGTGGAGCAGGTGCTGGGCGGCGACTTCCCTCTCAAGACCGTCGCGCTACTGGCCGCTCTCAAAATCGTAGCCACTGCTACTTGTTATTCGTCCGGCAATGCCGGCGGCATTTTTGGACCCAGCCTCTTCATCGGCGCCATGCTAGGAGGCGCGGTGGGCAGCGTGGCGCACTGGCTGCTGCCGCATCAGACGGCCGGTCCGGGCGCTTATGCGCTCATCGGAATGGGTACTGCGTTTGCCGGCATCGTGCGCACACCGCTAACTTCGGTGATCATGATTTTCGAGCTGACGCGCGATTATTCCATCATCGTGCCGCTCATGATTTCGAACTTGATCAGCTTTTTCATCTCTTATCGGCTGCAGCGTGAGCCGATCTATGAAGCCCTCGCTCTGCAGGAAGGCGTGTATTTGCCGACCGGCGAATCCAGACGCGAATTGGAGGAGATCCGCGTGGGCGATGTCATGCAATCCACCGCGACTCCTTTCCCGGCAGACATGGACGTTGCCACAGCTCGCCAGCGCCTCGCGGAAATGGATCGAAACGTCTGGCTGGTAGGCGAATTGAACTGGCTCTACGGCATCGTGACTTTGGGAAAGCTGGAAGAAATCAAGAATCCGTCTTCCACCCGGCTCAACCAGGTAGTAAATCCGGAGGACCGTTTTCCGTATGTGTATCCGGACCATCCCTTATCGCTCGCGCTGGAGAGGATGGGCAGTGCCGGCACGGACACGCTGCCGGTGGTAAGCCGAGCCAACCGAAGGCGCATCCAGGGAGTAATCACTATGGCTGACGTTCTTCGAACCTACGGCGTCAAGCAGCAGGAGGCAGCGAAGAAATCAACATGAGCGCGTCCGGCCAAGCTGCGCCCGGAAATTCCACCAGTGGACCCACCATTGCGCTCGTGCTGGTCCTCGTGATTGCAATTGGCGGCCTCTGGAGCCTGGATCTTTTTCTCGCCAGAACGGATCGCGAGGCTGTACAAAACCAAGCCAAGAACCTCTACAGCCAGGGCGTCCAATTGCTCAAGCAAGGCCAAGCCCGCGAGGCCGTGGAACTCTTGCGGCGGGCGAACTCGATGGTACGTGACAATCGCACCTACCAACTGGATTATGTAGCGGCTCTCGCGGCCGCGCGAAAGTTCGACGAAGCCGATGCGAACCTCAAGACGTCGCTCGAATCCGATCCTAACAATGGTGCCGCGAATCTATTGGCCGCACGGCTAATGGTGCAGGAAGGCAACATCCGCGAAGCTGAATCGCATTATCATCGCGCTATTTACGGGATTTGGCCGGACAACGCGCCGGCTCACCGTATGGAGGTCCGCTTGGAACTGGCGAAACTGCTGGCATCGCGCGGGGAAAAAGAGGAGCTGCTCGCCGAGCTCCTGCCGCTCGAGAGCGAGGCTCAGGCGAATCCCGCCATCTTGAGGCAGATTGCAGATCTGTATCAAGTAGCCGGATCTCCCGCACGCGCAGCCAATGTTTACCGGGAATTGATCGAGAAAAATCCCGATGACATCGACGCTTACGAAGGGCTCGGCGGAGACGAGTTGGCGCTGGGAGATTATCGAGCCGCGCTGGCAGCATTCCTGGATGCCAATCGGCGAAGCCCCGGCAATCGAACCATACAAGCGGACATCGGATTGTTGAACGCGATGGCCACTATCGACCCCACGCCGCGACGCCTCAGCTCGACTGAGAAATTCGCGCGTTCCACCGAGATATTGAAACTCACTCGCGACGCGTTGAATGGCTGCGCCAAGACAGACGAAGCGCGCCGCATGCTGGATGAATGCGATACCATGCTGACGAAGAAAACTCCTGCGCATGTGACCAACGAGTTGGCCGAGGCCCGGCTGGCGCTCGCCGAGCAACTCTGGCAAGCCCGCATGAGAAGCTGCGGCCCCAGCACGTCCGAACAAGAACACGCCCTGCGCTTGATCATGACCAAGCTCGCTCACTCGTAACACTTTCTAACATCTTGTTACACTGACGAAATGCTCCCTCTTTCGCTCCATCGCCGCGCGTTCGTGAAGTGGGCGGCTGCTGCGCCCGTGCTCGCCACTATCGCCAGCCGCGCCATTGTCCAACGAGCCGCAGCCGCCACCGGCGCCGAGCCCTCCATCGACGTCTATCGCCGCATCGGTGTCCGGCCCTTCATCAACGCGCGCGGCACCTGGACCTATTTAAGTGGATCGCTCGAATTGCCCGAAGTCCGCCGCGCGATGGATGCCGCCTCGCATCATTTTGTGGACATGTTCGAACTCCAGCACGCGGTGGGAAAGCGTTTGGCCGAACTTTCGGGAGCCGAATCGGGCATGGTTACATCCGGAGCCGCCGGAGCCATGGCCGCGGCTACGGCTGCCTGCATCGCCGGCGCCGATCCCGAGAAAATCTGGAACCTGCCCGACCAGCCTGGTCCCAAGCATGAAGTGGTAATGCTCGGAGGCCGCAGCGCATTCGACAATGCCATCCGCCTGGTAGGCGCCAAATTGGTGCTGGCCCAAAGCCTCGATCAATTGCAACCGGCCATCAATCAAAACACCGCGATGGTCTACACCACCTGGCGCGATGATCATCTCGAAAAAGCTCTGGCCATCACTCGAGCCGCGAACGTTCCTTTACTGCTGGATGACGCGGCCGGGATTCCACCCATCGAGAACTTGTCCCGTTACGCCAAAGCTGGCGTCGACCTATATTGCTTCAGCGGCGGAAAAGGTTTGCGCGGACCCCAGTGCGCGGGCTTGCTGCTAGGTCGAAAGACTCTCATCGAGGCCGCGCTCGCCAACTGCTGCCCGTGGGAAGGCTCCGTGTGTCGCGCCATGAAGGTGGGGAAGGAAGAAATCATCGGGATGCTCGCTGCCATCGAAGCGTGGCAACACGTGGATATGGCCGCGCTGAACAAGTCCTGGCAGAGGCGCGTGGAGAGAATCGCGAAGCTGGTTGAAACCGTTCCAGGCGTCTCCACCAAAATCGAAATTCCCGAGGACGGCAACAGCTATCCCACTCTCACCGTGAACTGGGATGAAGCCAAGTTCGGTTTCACTGTCGCGCAGTGCGACGCCGAACTGCGCGCCGGCGAACCCCGCATCGAAGTCCTGACCAACAGCAACCCCAGCCTGGTTCCAGCAGTTCACGAAGGCGACCCGAAGAGCAAACCGCAGGACGAACCGAATCTTCTCCAGATTGTATCCATGACATTGCAGGACGGCGAAGAATTGATCTTAGGACAACGGCTGCGTCAGATCCTGTCTGCCGCACGCAAGAAAACCGCCTAAGAGGTTGGTCACCACCGCACCGGCTCAAGCTTCGGCGCGCACAACTGCATCACCCCTAGCGCCACTAAATACGCCGAGCTCGCGATCACAAACATCGGCACGTAGCTCCCCGTGATCTGCAGAATCAGCCCCGCGCCCGACGCCAGCAGCATCCCACCAATCGCCCCTAGCGTTCCGCCAATCCCCACTACCGATCCCACGGCATGCTCGGGAAACATATCCCCGACCGTCGCGAACAGGTTCGCCGACCATCCCTGATGCCCCGCAGCCGCCGCGCCCATCAGCGCCACAATCACCCACAAGTGCGACGTCACGGAAGCGAAAAAAACTGGCGTCACGGCGCAAGCGCAGATCAGCATCGCGGTTTTCCGCGCGCGATTCACACTCCAACCGCGTTTCAAAAGAGAGGAAGACAACCAGCCGCCCGCGACACTTCCGCCATCCGCTGCCAGATAAATCAGCACCAGCGGTGGACCGATCTTGGCCAGCGAGATGCCATGCGTCTGATTGAGAAACTTCGGCAGCCAGTAAAGATAAAACCACCAAATAGGATCGGTCAGGAATTTCGCCACCGCGAAGGCCCACGTTTGGCGATACGGAAACAAGCGCCGCCACGGAATTCTTGCGCTCGGCTCCGCCGGATCGCTGCGTATGTAATCGAATTCCGCGCGCGATAATCGCGGCTGCTCTTCCGGCTTGTGGTATGTCGCGAGCCAGCAGGCCAGCCATGCCAGATCCGTAAGCCCGGTCGCGAGAAACGCCCAGCGCCATCCATAATGGATCGCGATCCAAGGAACTACTAACGGAGCGGCCACCGCGCCCACGTTCGTTCCTGAATTGAAAATGCCGATCGCGAGCGCCCGCTCCTTCTTGGGAAACCATTCCGCCACGGTCTTAATGGCCGCCGGAAAGTTTCCGGCTTCGCCAACTCCCAGCGCGAAGCGCGCCACTCCAAATCCGAACGCGCTTCTCGCGAGTGCATGCGCCATCGACGCAGCGCTCCATACGAGGACGGCCAGACTGTATCCCTTGCGCGTGCCCAGCCGATCCATCAAACGTCCGCTCACCAGCAGGAAAACCGCATACGACGCCTGGAAAGCCGTGATGATGTAACCGTACTGCGCTTCATTCCATCCGATGGATTTTTCAAGTTCTGGCGCCAGGATTCCCAGCACCTGCCGATCCATGTAGTTGATGGTTGTTGCGAAAAACAGCAGCGCGCACACGTGCCATCGATACGATCCTACGCGTGCGCCAGCCGTCAGCGCCCCGACTCCAGCCCCGAGCGGACCCCGGCGTATTCCGGTTGCACATTTACCACTCCGAACTGCCGATCCACAACTTCGCGATGCGCCGCCATGATCCAAAGAAAATTGATGGACCCGCCCGGCGCAGCCACGTTCGGATGATACCCTTGCGGCATCACCACGCAATCGCCTTCGCGCACCACTTCCGCCAACTCCGGCGCTTCCGGATTCGTGTACACCAACTGCAATCCCCAAGCCGGCGATGGCATGGCGATGTAGATATAAGCTTCCTCCAGCATGGCCGCGTGCTCATGCGGAGGCCAGCTTGTCCAGTTGCCCGGCTGGCTAAACGTTATCCCAGCGAGTATTCGCCCCGCCTCCACATTCTTTCCGATTAAGATGTTCACCACGCGTTGTGCGGCCTCGCTGCCCGTCTGATAGTGCAACCCGGAATCGCTCTTCACGTCGGCGTACGGGACGTACTTCAACGGATACGAATGTTCTACTTCTGCTGAAACCTCCGCAAAGTCGCAACCTTCGCTCCCCGCCTTCACTTCGATCTCCGAGTTGCGCGGGATGTACAGCGAATCATAAGGAGCCATCTGGAACACGGACCCGCGCGCGGAAACCTCGCCGCCGCCATGCAAGCAGATCAGTCCAGTCTCCTGATTCTCGTTGCTGAAGCGGACCGGAGCATCGCTCGAATCCAGAATGATTCTGCCGTAGTGCAGATAGCGAACCGCCCGTTCGCCCGGAGCCAGCCAACGCGTTCGCCCCTTTTTCAAATCGGTCCCGCGGATCACGCAGCCCGAAAGAGATATTGGATAATTTGCCACGCTCATTTGCTCTCGCCTAGTTTCACACTGAGGATGATAAACTACATTCCGTCGCTTCGTCCAGTATTCGACGTTAAAAAATGCTGTCCGGAGCATAGTTAATTGCGATAGGTGTGATGAGTTAGAACGATGGATCTGCACCAGCTTCGAGTTTTCCAGGCCGCGGTCAAGAGTGGAGGCTTCACGCGCGCCGGCGAATCTTTGCATCTTTCGCAATCCACCGTGAGCCAGCACATCCAGCAGCTGGAGGAAGAACTGGGATGCCCGCTTTTCCTACGAGTGGGCAAGCGAGTGGTGGTCAGCGAAGCCGGCACCGTGCTGCTGCAGTACGCCGAGAGAATCTTTCGTGATTTGAAAAACGCCGAAATGGCGGTCCGGGAACTGAGCACCATGAAGCGCGGTACCGTTCGCCTGGGCGTCGGACCCACCACTCTCACCTATCGCCTGCCGCACGTACTCGGCGAATACAAAAGAAAGTTTCCGGAGATCGAACTCATTATCCTGGCCGGCACCACCGAGTTTCTGTTGCAATCCATGCACGCGCAGAATCTAGACCTCGCCATTGTGATGCGCACGGTGGCGCATTTGCCAGGTCTGACCGTCACCCCGCTCGGCCGCGAAGAACTGGTGGTAGTGCTGAATCGCGATCACCCCCTGGTCCATAAAGAAATCCTCGAGCCCGAAGATCTGGCCGCCCTGCGCTTCATCCTCTACGAAAAGAAGACCGCCATGCAGAACCTGATCGACGGTTACTTCGAATCCATCAACATGACACCGCGCATCATCATGGAGGTCGAAAATAACGAAGCCATCAAAAGTCTCGTTGGCGTCGGCCTCGGCGCGTCCATCATTCCCCGCTGCGCGGTTGAGGACCTCGCGCCGTCCAGCCAGCTTCGCGTGCTACACCTGAAGGGCGCCCCGCTGATGCGACAACTTGACATGGTGACATTGGACGCGCAGATACTCCCCAAAGCAATCCGCGAATTGGCTGCGTCTTTATCGGCAGCGCTTAGCACACTAAAATCGAAATCCATCGTTCGCGCCGATCATAATTAGCGAATAAATCTATTGGACAGATTTTAAGAAATCCGCCTACAATGCTGCAAGCACGCGGCGGTGGGAATTTCTCGCATTGCTCAGCCGCGGATTAGCCAAGTCGCTTCCAGGGGGTGCCGGTATGACGACCGTTTCTAGGTTGAAACGCGTAATTGTGTCCGTGTTTATGGCTCGCTTGAGTGTTTCAGCGGCCGTCTGTTTTGGAATTCTCGCTCTTTTTTCCGGGATGCGCATCAGCGCGCAAACCACGGCAGTCGCGGAAGTCAGCGGAGCCGTCACCGACGCGACCGGAGCTGCGGTGGCTGGCGCGCAGGTCACTATGACCGAGACCGACAAGGACTCGCTGCATTCCACAACTACCGATTCCAACGGCCGGTATGTACTTGCCAATCTTCCCGTGGGCCCGTACCGTCTCGAAGTAAAAGTCAGCGGCTTCAAGGACTACATACAATCCGGCATTGTTTTGGTGGTCAACAACAATATTCAGATCAACGTGCCGATGCAGGTCGGGTCCATCTCGGAAAAAGTAGAGGTGACCGCCGCCACCAGCCTGGTCGAGACCAAGGAGACCTCGGTGATGTCGGTAATCGATGAGCAGCGCATCAGCGATCTGCCGCTCAACAACCGCCAGGCCACTCAATTAATCATCACGCTGGGCGCGGCGGTTTATGCCGACAGCGGAGACACCGGCAGCAAGACCTTCTGGAACGCCACGCGCATCGCGGTGGCCGGCGGGCAAGGAAATGGAACCGCCTATTTGCTGGACGGAGGCGACGCCACCGACGCCATGTCGAATGTCAACATGCCGTTTCCGTTCCCGGACGCTCTTCAGGAATTCAGCATTGAAACCAGCGCCGTGTCGTCGCGGTTCGGCACGCATCCCGGCGCCACCGTCAACGTGGTTACCAAATCCGGGTCGAACCAGTTTCACGGAGACCTGTTTGAGTTCATCCGAAACGGCGATCTGGATGCCCGAAATTTCTTTTCAACTACCGGCCCCGACACGCTGAAGCGAAACCAATTCGGCGGGACCGCCGGCGGAAAGATCATCAAGGACAAGCTATTTTACTTCGGCGGATATCAGGGCACCTACAACCGGTCCAACCCGCCGCAGTTGACCACGCACATCCCCACGGAAGCCATGCTGAGCGGCGATTTCAGCACCATCGCCTCGAAGACCTGCGGTAAAGCCGTGCAACTGGTCAACCCCAACGGCGGCGCTCCCTTTCCCGGGAACCAGATTCCCGTCTCTTTGATGAGCCCGGTTGCCCTGGCGCTGACCAAGTATCTTCCGGTGAGTTCGGCCAACGGTTGCGGACTGGTCACCTACGGTATTCCCCAAACGGGTGATTCAGACGAATACATTGGGCGCGTCGACTACGTGATCAACGAAAAGCATACCTTGTTCGGGCGATACTACGCCGACGATTGGCGGAATCCGCCGGTATTCACCGGCGATAATCTGTTAACCACCACCTCGCCGGGCAACTTTGAAATGGCGCAGGAGGCCACCATCGGCGATACTTATACTTTCGGCCCCGGCACGCTAAACTCGTTCCACATCGGCTTCAACCGCATCCGCGACAATCGCGGTCCCACCAACTTCCCCATCAATTGGAGCGATCTCGGATCGGAAATGTATAGCGCGGTACCCAATTTCCTGCTGATCTCCAGCATGACCGGCGGCTTTACTACCTACTGCGGGACCTGCGCCCCTGGACATTTCAACTTCAACGGTTATCAACTGGCCGACGACGTCGATTTAATCCGCGGGCGTCATCAATTCGGCTTCGGAATCAATCTGATTCGCGTCCAGAACAACAGCATTTCGGGCTTCGACGAAAACGGCGCTCCCACTTTTAATGGCCAGTTTACGGGCCTCGGTCTGGCCGATTTCATGTTGGGAAAAATGAGCGATTTCCAGCAAACCAACGCCACTCCCGACAACCTCCGCCAATGGGTGATGAGCGTCTACGCGCAGGACAGCTTCAAGATCTCTTCGAACTTCGTAATCAACTTCGGCCTGCGCTGGGAGCCCATGTTCGCCGATCCCGACAAATACCTCCGCGGCACTTCATTCAGTCTGCCGGCCTTCTTGGCAGGTACAGTCAGCACGGTGCATCCCACCGCGCCTCCCGGCCTGTTCTTCCCTGGAGACCCCGGGATTCCGGCCGCGAACTGGTACGGGCACTATACGAATTTCGCGCCGCGCGCCGGCCTGGTATGGAATCCCCACGGCGATGGCAAGCAAACGTTGCGCGTGGGTGCGGCCATCCTTTACGATTCACCCGAAACCTGGTTCAACGAGCGCGAAACCACCAATCCACCATACGGGAACGATATCGACGTCGGTTCCACTGGAACACTGACGAATCCCTGGGCCGGGTACGCCGGAGGAAATCCGTTCCCGCAGGCGCCCGGGCATCTCTTCTTCCCGAAGTTCGGCACGTACATCAACATGCCGCTTCATCCCGATCCAACCTATGTCGCGAATTGGAACGTTACGTATCAGCGCCAGTTCGCGGGTAACTGGCTGGCTTCCATCAGCTACCTTGGCAACGAGACGACCCACCTCTGGATCGCCGGGGAAATGGATCCAGCACAGTATCTGGGCACCGGCCCCTGTACGATTGGCGGCGTCAGTTATTCGACTTGTTCCACAACCGCCAACACGAATCAACGCCGTCTTCTCTCGCTGATGAATCCGGCCACCGGCCAGTATTACGCCAGCATCGATACCATGGACGACGGCGCGGTAGCGCATTACGAGGGACTGGTGCTTTCGCTCGCGCATCGCTTCAGTCAATCCTTCCAGATCAATTCTAACTTCACCGATTCTTATTGCCTGTCCGACTATGATTTTGGCGCCGCCCTGGCCGGCTCCACCAATTCGCAACTCTTCAATCGCCATGCCGATTGGGGACCCTGTGTCTCCGACACCCGCTACAACTTCAATATTTCGGGCGTCGTAATCAGCGCGTTTCACTCGAGCAACTCGTTCGTGAGCCACGTGCTGAACAACTGGGAACTTGCTCCGCTTATGCGCGCTTCGAGCGGCCAACCCTTGATCGTCACGTCGGGCAAGGACAATTCGCGCACCGGCCTCGAAAACGACCGTCCTAATCAGGTGCTGGGGTATACAGGCGCGGTCAACCCCACCTGCTCGTCGTCGGCGATTTGCGTCCAATGGATCAATCCCGATGCGTTTGTGCAGAATCCGGTGGGCACGTACGGCAATGTCGGCCGCAATGCGGAGCGTGGACCTGGCCTGTTCAATTTTGATCTCGCGCTAAGCCGCACCTTCAAGCTCACCGAGCGATTCCGTCTGCAAACCCGCGCAGAGGCGTTCAATATCCTCAACCACACGAACTTCGTGGGCGCGTTCGCCCCGGCCGGGCAGCCGGCGGGTGCGAGCTTCGGCACGCTGAGCACGAATCTCAGCTCGTCGAACTTCGGCCAAGTTACCGGCGCATACGATCCGCGTATTCTGCAGTTCGCTATGAAAGTGATTTTCTAGAACCGAGCCGCGACCGTGAGGGAGTCGGTGCCGTGGCGTTATGTCACTATGGTTGTGTCTATGACGCCTCCACAAGCCCAGCCGAAATTTCAGTTGGTGAACACGCCGGATTACCGCGAGAGCTATGCCAATAGCGTCCAGATACGCGTCAATCTCTGGGACTTCTTCCTGATGTTCGGAACGGTGAACCAAACCTCAGCCGAGAACGTGCTCATCCACAACTTTCAGGGCGTTTACCTGAGCCCGCAGCAGGCCAAGGCGCTCTTGAACATCCTGACCCAGAACATCTCGCAATACGAGGCAACCTTCGGAGAAATCAAGCTGGAGCCGCACGGCCCCACCGGCGCTATCCAATAATGCCGGCCGGCGTCCGGCAGTCGACCTACCTGTTCTTTTTCGCCGCGTTCGCTTTCGTCGTTTTCCTAGCCCACGCGCCCTACTTCAGCCTGCCTTACTTCTGGGACGAACTCGGCCAATTTGTTCCGTCAGCGCTGGATATCTTCAAGCACGGCTGGTGGGTGCCGCACTCCGCGGTTCCGAACGCACATCCCCCAGGCGTAATGGCGTATCTGGCGGTGGTCTGGAAGATTTTCGGATATTCCATTCCGGCTACGCGCGTCGCTATGCTGCTCCTCGCCAGTCTCACAGCGGTCGTCACGTTTCTGCTCGCTATCCGCTTGTGTCGCGGATTATCCGGCGCTTCCGCCCTAGCGCCTCTCTTGCTACTGCTCGTGGATCCCTTGTTCTACATGCAATCCATGATGGCGCAACTGGATATGCCTGCCATGCTGTTCACGGTGCTCGCGCTGCTGCTGTTTCTCGAAGACTGGCACGTCGCCGCGGCCATGGCCTCCACGGCTCTAGTTCTCGCCAAAGAAACCGGTGCGTTGCTTCCGCTGATTCTGGCCGGAGTACTCCTCTTCGACCGTCCACGCTCCAAGTACGCCGCCTACTATCTTGCGCCCTTTGCCGCCCTGGCCGTTTGGTTCTTCGTTCTATGGCGCACCACCGGGCACCTCTTCGGCGATGCCGGCTTCACGCACTACAATCTCGGCTTTGCGCTGCACCCGGTGCGCGCCACGCTTTGTCTCATCCGCCGCATTTACTATCTGGGTATCGAAGACTTTCGCTGGGCCGGATCCATCGCAATTTTTCTAGCCTGGAAACGGACTCGCATCTTCTCGACCCGCGAATGGAAAATCACGTGGCTCTTTCTGGCCGCGCATGTCGTGATGGTCAGCGTTCTGGGCGGCGCCGAGCTCGAACGCTATTTACTTCCCGCGCTGCCTTTGCTTTACATCGCCATGGCGGCCGCGTTCTCTACTATGCGCCCGCTATGGCGCAATACCGGCCTCGCAACCGTTGCGGCGGGATTGCTGATCGGTCTCTTCGTCAATCCTCCCTACCCGTTTCCTTTCGAAAACAATCTAGCAATGGTGGATTTCGTCGAATTGCACCGCGATGCCTCTCAGTACTTGGAGGCGAGCTACCCCAACAAAACCATCTACACTGCCTGGCCGCTCACCGGCGCCCTCCGGGATCCGGCCTTCGGTTACGTCACAAAGAAAATCGCGACATTTGAGACCTCAGACTTCGGCTATTCCAACTTGAATCGCCTGGATCCGAAAGGCGTGGATGTACTGGTGCTCTATTCCAGAACCTGGGAGCCGAGTTGGAGCGTATTGCACTGGCCCATGGTCGAGCGATTCCTCAGCCACTTCTATCTCTACGAGCCGCAAATGAACGCCGCCCAAATCCACGACCACTTCGGCCTGGTTCAAATCCGCCGCTGGACCCAGCGCGGTCAGTGGATTGAGATTTACGGTCATACTTTACATTGAAAAGTACTTCGTGTATAGTGGAGCTCGATGCGCGTCGTCAAAAAGCTACTCAAGATTCTCGCGGCTCTGGTACTGTTCCTCATCACCGCAATCGCCGCCATTCTCGGACTGCTGCGCCTGGAGCACGGCTTTGCGGTAACCCTACCTGAGCCCACCGGTCAGTTCCCAGTCGGCCGCGCAATGTTCCACTGGGTGGACAACGCGCGCACGGACAACCTTGCACCCGTCTCGAACCAAAAGCGCGAGCTGATCGTCTGGATCTGGTACCCGGCCACAGCGAAAACGCCCGCGCAGGCAGCCGAATACCAGCCAGCCCCGTGGCGCGCCGCTGTCGTGAACGAACAGGGTACGCTGATGAGCAAATTTTTCACACGAGACGAAGCATTGGTCCGCGCGCATAGCTTGGAAAATCCGGATGTGTCCCCTGCCCAGCATACGTATCCGGTGGTGCTTATGAAATCTGGAATAGGAGCACTCGCGACTGATTACACCGCGCTAGCTGAGGATCTGGCCAGCCACGGCTTTGTTGTTGTCGGATCCGATTCGCCGTACAGCACCTTTGTGGTTGTGTTTCCGGACGGACGCATAGCCAAGAGAACGCCGGCGGGCAATCCGCCGGAAGATTTCGACGAACCTGCACGCAAGCGCGTCGCCAGCGAACTGGTTAAAGTCTGGTCCGCCGATACGCGCTTCGAGCTCGATCAGTTGGAGCGCTTGAATTCCGCCGCTCCACCCGGCAAATTTGCCGGCCGTTTGGATCTCGCGTCGGTCGGCGTGTTCGGTCACTCATTCGGCGGCGCCACAGCGGCGCAGTTCTGCCACGACGATGCCCGATGCAAGGCTGGCATCGACATGGACGGCCAACCCTTCGGGAACGTCATGCAAGAAGGTCTGACTCAGCCATTTCTCTACCTGATGAGTGACCACAGCAACGAAAAAGGGGAAGACAGCCGCCAGATTCTCGCGAATATCAAATCGATTTGCGATTCCGACAAAGGCGGCTGCCAGACAGCAACGGTTCTAGGCGCGAGACACTTCAACTTCAGCGACCAATCCCTCTTGAAAGATCGCTACCTGGGCAGAATCTCAGGGATGCTTGGCCCGGTAGGCGAACGCCGCGGGCTAGC
>JBEKJJ010000031.1:0-44916 GCA_050011295.1 Bryobacteraceae bacterium | reverse complement strand
ACGCTGGTGGTGCGGGAATATCTAGTGGATAATTTTCGATTGGATGACACGCGGATCAAGACCATTGGGCTAGGCAAAGCCCAAGACGAAAACCAAGGCGACAAGGTGGAGGTTTTGGTGTATCCAACAGGAAATCCTTCGGTGGCCGAAAAAGCGCGGTGAATCCGCCGATTTCAGTTTAGTGCCAGCAGCGAAACCGCGCCCGCGCTGCTCGGATACGTTTCAATCTTCGTTCCCGCCGGAAGCTTCAGCGGCTTTCGAAAATAGTAGCTCCGGTCGAACTGCGGCTTGTAGTCGTACAACCAGATCAGCGGTTCAATGCCGCCGTCCGGCCGCGCGGCTATCACCTTCACGGAACTGCCCTCCATTAGGCTCTGGGGCCGGATGCCGGAAATTGTGATGGCGTGCTTCAGGGTGAAGCTGCCCTCGACGATCAACTCGGGGCCAGCCGAGCCGGGCTTGGGCGCCGAAGCGTCGAGTTGTGGACTCTTCGGCAGTAACGCCGAATCACCCTCCGGTGACCCGCCTTCCACCCAGTCCGAGATCAGGTGGATCTCATCCTGCGTCAACGCCTGATCGTCGCGGATATCGCCGAAGCCTTTTACCGCTGCGAACGGAGGCATCCGCCGCTCCAGTACCTCTTCCTTGATGGCTTTGGCCCAGGGACGCGCTTGCTCGAACGTGGTTAGCGCGAACGATGATCCGCCTTCCCGATGGCAAGAGGCGCAGCGCTTATAAACTAAGCGCGAGATTTCGCGCGACCACGTTATCTTGGTCGAAAAAACATCGTGTGCGCTCAGCATAAAGCCGGCGCCCACAAAAAGAGAAACGACAGAGTATTTGATACTACTGGCCTCCGCCGCTATTAGCCTTATTGGCTTCGTGCAAAGGCGTGAAGAAATCTTTCAGGCTCATGTCGGCCGGGATCACAACGTCATAAAAGCCGAGCATCATTTCTTCCCAGCTCTGCTCGCCGAAACGAACCGTCGCGGTCGGGTCCGGATTGTGCGGATTGTTGGGTGAGTTGTCGTACCAACCGGTGCATTCGATGGTAGACCCACCCGGGATCTTCAATGGTTCAGTCAGCTTGTAGTCAAGTTGCCAGAAAAAGTCGTAGTTCGGAACTCTCAGCAGCACTTCGCTTCGGCCATCTGGATAAACGATCCGGTATTCGAATGACTTTCCACGCACGTGCATGTGCGGAAAGAAATTCAGGATAGTTGTGTCATTCGGGAACTTGGTCTTGGCGTCCACGCGATAATTGGGATCGCCCGGCGGAATCTTGAAAGTCAGATTGTTGCCGGCAAACGTGAATGCGCGTTCGGTGGGCTTTTCTTTTGCGAATACCATCCCCACCTTGGTATGGTCCACAGCCTCTTTGCCATTGGTTGTGTAGTGGATCTGCAGCACCAGATCGGAACCGGCTGGTATCATTTTTCCAAGCCCGGGCCGCCACATCTCCGGAATTTTTCCGGGCGTGTAAATCATCAGTATGTCGCTGCCGCCACCGGATGTATTGTTGAAATCTTTCCCTCCGCCCGGAGGCGTATAAGGGACACCTGCTTTAGCTTCACGCAGCCACTTGTTCTCCGGTTGACGGACAAAAATCACTACGTGATGCACCACCGAGCGATCGCTCGGGCGTGCCTCGGCGGCTTGAATCCATTGGTCATGATCGAACTTGGTGGGTAACACTACGTACTGATACTGGATATCGCCCTTGGCGGGAATGTGAAACGTATTCATGTCCAGTACAAGATCGGGCGTTGGAATATTCCAGCCATCGGTGTACGTGCGCGGAGCGGGTGCGTCTTTGGAATCGCCCTCCTTCGCGCCGCCATCCACCCAAGCGACCAAGGTATCGATCTCCTGCTTACTCAATGAACGATCGTCGGCGAAGTGTCCGTACTGTGGATCGGCAAACCAGGGCGGCATCTTCTTGGTCAGGATGTCCTCCTTTATCGCCTTGGCCCAGGGGCGCGCGTCTTTATAAGACATCAACGCGAAGGGTCCAATCTCGCCGGCGCGATGGCATTCCTGGCAATGCTCCTGAACGATCTTCTCCACATCCTTGTGGAAAGTCACTTCTCGCGGAACGCTGGCTGCCCATGCAGCCGCTCCGAATATTAATGCCGATGCGAAGAGTTTAGTGCTGTTCATGCTGACTCCCTGAAATTATTCGACACAATTTGATACTTTCTTTATTCGCTGGGGTCGCGCTGGCGCTGGCGCAGCGGCGTGGGATCGGCTTTCGCATCGAAAGAGACGTCGAAGAAGCCGATCATCATTTCTTCAAAGGTCTGGTCGCCCCAGCGGACCTCTTTAGTTGCATCGGGGTTGGCCGGATTGTTGGGCGAATTGTCATAGTGAGCCACGCACTCGATACGCGTGCCTTTGGGCAGCAAGAGTTCCTGGTTTTCGACATACGAGAGCTGCCAGTTGAAATCGTAGTGAGGCACGTTCAGCAGCACCTGTCTTTCGCCGGTGGGATAAACGGCTGTGTAGAGGAAATCCTTGCCGCGCAGATGCATATGCGGCGTCAAGGCCACGAGGTTGACGTCTAGCGGGACCGTGGCACGCGCGTGCGTCTCATAGTTCGCGTCGCCCGGGGGGATCTTCAGGAAAGCGTTCATGGCCAACATACTCATCACACGCCGCTCGGGCGGCTCTTTGGCGAAGATCAAGCCCACCCGGGATCGGTCCGTTGTGGCCTTCCCGTTGGGTGTGTAGTGTAGCTGCAGCACCAGGTCGGACCCAGCCTTTATCAGCTTGGCTTCTCCGGGCTTGCATTGGGTAGGCGGCAGGCCGGGCGCAAAACCCACCAACAACTCACCTGGTATCTGGTCTTCGAGGTTACCTTGCGGTTCCCTGGATTCGCCCGTCTGGGTGCGTCCCTTAAATCCCTCCGGAACATACGGAATGCCGGGCTTGGCATTCTTCAGCCAGCGCGATCCGGGGGGACGCAAGAAAGCGATGATGTGATGTATGGCCGAGCGAGCATCCGGGCGAACTTCGGCAAACTGTACCCATTTATCTTCCGTGAATCCGCTGGGGATCACGACATAGGTGTAGTCCACAACGCCCGAGGCGGGAACGTCGATCGCGTTCGGCAGCTGAAACACCACATCCGGCTGCCCGATGGTCCACCCTTCCGCGAATCGGCGCGGCGCCGGCGCATCTTTCGGATTGCCGGCCTGAACACCTCCGTCGATCCACGCAATCAGCGTATCGATTTCTTGCTGCGACATAGAACGGTCGTTCGAGAATTTGCCCACGTGCGGATCGGCGAACCACGGCGGCATCTTCTTGGTGAGTACGGCGGTCTTGATGGCCTTGGCCCACGGGCGAACCTGATCGTAGCTCATGAAGCTCATGGGAGCCGCTTCGCCCGGCCGGTGGCATTCCTGGCAGCGGTTCTGCAGCACGGGCGCGATGTCCTTGTAGTACGTGGGCGTGCTCGTAACCGTCCCGGCCGTCGCCGCAACAGTTGCCGCCAGTGTCAGTGCGAATAAATTGAGCTTCATGGCTCTTCTCTCCTTGGCTTACAACTACAGGCTGGGACCGGATTGTGCTGCTGCTTTCTTAGGCCGCATCAAATCCATGGCTGTCTTGTTCATTGGGACACTAACATCCATAAATCCGATCATCATCTCCTCCCAGGTCTGCTCACCGAAGTGAACTTCCTTGGTGGGATCGGGATTGTAGGGGTTATTGGGCGAGTTGTCGAAATGCGCCGTACACTCGATGACCGTGCCTTTGGGCAAAAGCTTGGGCTTGGCGAGCTCGTAAGTGAGCTGCCAGTTAAAATCGTAGTGCGGGACCTCCAGCAGGGTTTCCTTCTCCCCGCTCGGATAAGTAACGCGATATTCAAAGCTCTTGCCCCGGAAATGCATGTGCGGCAGGAAGTCGATGAGCATAGCGTCGTCCTGCAGGGTGAGCTTGGAATCCACCTGATAATTCGAATCGCCGGGCGGAATCGCGAAGCTCGCATTCGATGCAGCTATGGTCAGGACGCGCTCGGTTGGCTGCGTGGTCGCGAATACGATGCCGATTCGCGAAATATCCGTGGTAGCTTTGCCATTGGCGGTGTAGTGCATCTGCAGAACTATGTCGGAACCGGCCTTCACCAGCTTGGCTTGTCCGGGTTTCATGATATTGGGCAGAGTTCCAGGAGCGTAGCCTGCCAGGAAGTCGCCAAACCCGCCGCCATCGCCCTGCTTCGGTTTGTCGCCGTTCTTCTGTTCAGCTTCCGCGCGGCGGGCCCGTTCCCGGGGAACAAACGGCACGCCCGGTTGAGCTTCCTTCAGCCAGGGATTGCCCGGCTCGCGTATGAACGCGATGATGTGATGCACCACCGCCGGGTTGCCGGGACGCGCCTCGGACAATTGGATGTACTTGTCTTCGGTAAAGCCAGTCGGAATCACGATGTATTGATAGTCGATCGTTCCGGATGCAGGCACCTGGAAGGCCGCTTGCATGGAGATCACCATATCGGGCTTTCCGATGCGCCAGCCCTCCACCCAGTTGATCGGTTTCGGTCCGTCTTTCGGATCGCCCGCCTGGGCGCCGGTGTCCGCCCAGGAAACCAGCGTATCTATCTCTGCCTGCGTCAGCGTCCGGTCGTTCGAGAACTTGCCGAAATGCGGGTCGGCAAACCAGGGTGGCATCTTCTTGGTCAACACTGCGGTCTTGATCGCCTTGGCCCAAGGCCGTGTGGTCTCGTAGCTGAGGAAGGACATCGGCCCGGATTCACCCGGCCGGTGACACGTTTGGCAGTCCTTCTGTAAGACTGGCAACGCATCCTTATAGAATGTAACGGGCGGCGGCGCAGTAGCCGCTAGCGCCAGGACAGCCAAGCTAAGACACAATCCCAGTAATCGCATTTCACAGCCTCCCTAACTACTCTCCCTATGATACGGGAAGTAGGCCGCAATTCGTTCTGGGAAAATTATCGAGAAGACCGAAAAAACGGTTGTTTTGAGGTTGTTTGAGGCACAGCGGCATCGATCCGGATAGTAGCTCTACTTCCAAGGGAGGGCAGTTGCCTCAGCGACGGTAGTGGATACCACCCAAGACTGCATTAACTTACCCCCTACAAACGCTCAGGCCCTCGCCGATAGGGAAAGTAGGCGTGGCGATGAAGCAGGGATTCATCGTGGATTAAGCCATGAAGATTCGTGATGCTAGCGGTAGAACAAATGCGGTAGGAGGGGCATCCGGCATCTCACCAGCGGCTAAGGCTGGGCCAGCGGGTGCGTCAGTAGCAGCGGCGGATGCGTCCGCCTCAGATGGAGTGCAGCTATCTAACCTAGCGCTAATGGCAGCTTCTTATGATGATTCTCCCATCCAGGCTGCTAACCATGTTGCCAAGCTGTCTTCGCTGAGCGCCACGGTCTCGAGTGGCTCGTATCACGTGGAGGCAGGCGTGTTGAGCAACAGTGTTATCGAGGCCCACATGCAGTTGAGTGGCGGCAACTACGTTTGAAACGCTGGGACACCACACCCGATTCGAAGTGGGTCGACAAGGCCAAGCAGGCTCGACGAAGCTTGGAGAAAGTCCGCCAGAAGCTGCTCTCGCCTTCCATCCAGGCTATGGACGGCAGTGCCTCCGAACTTGGCGTGGCTGTGGAGTGCCTGAAGCAGCTGGAGGCTAGCTTCTGCTCTGGGCAGCGGCTGGCGCCCCCCGGGAGGCGGCTATTGGAGCTTGAAATGGCAGGTCTGCGCCGTGAACTAGGTGAGGTGAGCACTTTATTACAGAACGCCGGCAAATTCTATGAAGGCTGGGCGCGCCTGGTATCCACAGGCATTGACGACGCGCCGGCGCACTATTCCGTTCAAGGCATGCCCATTCCGCCGCCCGCACCCGTCCGTACCAGCAAGGTGGTGGCCATTGGGTAACCTATTTGCAGCGATCACGAACACCGCCACGGCGCTCAAAGCATTCGAGGATGGCCTGACGGTCGTATCAAGCAACGTTGCGAACGCGAACACGCCAGGCTATGTGGAACAGACGCAAACGTTTGTAGCGCAACCGCTGGATCTGTCCGAAGGGCTGGTCGGCGGTGTCCAAGCCGGACCGATGCAGAATTCCCGGGACCAGTATGCGGAAGAGTCCGTACAACAGCAGCAGACGGCGCTAGGGTTTTACACACAAAAGGTCGCCGATCTTACGCCCGTGCAGTCGTATTTCAGTCTATCCAGCACATCCGGTGTGGCACCCGCCATGGACGCCCTGTTTTCGAGCTTTTCTCAGCTCTCCGTGAACCCCAACGGTGCGGTTCAAAGGCAGGCCGTGCTGAACGCAGCGACTACCGTGGCGCAACAGTTCAATGACGCGGCCACTGGCCTGTTGAATCAAGGAACCGCTTTGAACCAGCAAGCCCAAAGCATTATCGGTAACATTAATCAACTGGGCTCCACCATCGCCGAGATAAATTCCGCCGGCCGAGTGGATCCCTCCGGCACTGTGAATGCGGGCGTGGACGCGCAACTGTATTCATCGCTCGAACAACTCTCGCAGTATGTCAACTTTACAACGCTGCAGCAGCCGGACGGAACCGTTACCGTGTTGCTGGGCGGCCAGACGCCTCTGGTGGTGGGGGATCAATCGTACGCGATCCAGGGCGACTTCTCGACGCCTCAGACGGCAATCCTGAGCAGCACGGGAACCGACATCACCAGTCAGATTACGGGCGGCCAACTCAGCGCGGTGCTGGATGACAACAATAATGTAATTCCCGGCTACCTCACTTCCCTCAATACCCTGGCTCAGAGCTTCGCGGACCAGGTGAATACTACACTCGATAACGGTATCGACCAGAACGGCGCGGCGCCAACCACTGATCTATTCACCTACGACCCGGTGCAGGGCGCCGCCCAGACATTAGCAGTGAATCCGTTGACGACCGACCAAATTGCCGCAGCCTTGCCGGGCGCATCAGGGGGAAATGGAAACGCCCTGGCCCTGGCCCAATTGGCCAATGCCACCGGCGTGTCGGGTTATACCTTCGATGAATACTATGGCAATATCGGCGGCCAGGTAGGGAATGATGTGTCGTCGGCCACCAGCACCGAAACCACCAAGCAAAGCCTGCTTACCCAGGCGCAAACCTTGCGCCAGCAAGTATCCGGCGTGTCGCTCGACACGGAAGCGGAAACCCTGACGGCTTATCAGAAGTCTTACGAGGCAACTTCGAAAATGTTCACCGTTTTGAACGAATTGACGGAAACCCTGATGAACGTCATCACCTAAGGAGTACCGCATGATTAGCCCTCTCAGTGCCTCCTCACAGAGCTTTCTGGTGGGTCTGGACCAGATCGAGCAGCGGGAACAGCAAGCGCAGACAGAACTCACCACCGGTCTGAAAATTAACGTCGTTTCCGATGCGCCGGATGAAATCTCCACCTTGCTGCAAACTCGCGCGGACTTGTCTCAGGCTCAACAGATCAATTCCAATCTGGGAATCGTGACAACCGAAGCCAACACCGCGCAAACCGCGCTGCAAAACGCGGTCAGTCTCGTCGATCAGGCGCAGTCCCTGGGCACACAAGGCGCCAGCGACTTGGCTTCGAGCGACACCCAGCAGAACGTAGCCGACCAGTTGGGAACCGTGCTCCAAAACCTGGTGGGTCTGGCCAACACCACCGTAGGGGGGCGTTACATTTTCAGCGGTGACGACGATCAGCAAGCACCCTACAGTATCGATCTCACTCAAAGCAGCCCCATCAGTCCGTACCAGGGCTCGCCTGCAACTCGCCAGATACAAGCTTCGGACGGATCACAGTTTGCGGTGTCTCTGGACGCGCAGACCATCTTTGACAGCCCGGATGCAACGCAGAACGTCTTCACGTCGATCAACAATTTGCGGCAGGCACTCCTCAGCAACAGCGGAGCTAGCGCCGTTACCTCCGCATTGGCCGATGTGCAAACGGCCGACACGTACCTCAACCAGCAACTGGCATTCTACGGCAATGTTCAGGACGAGGTATCCAGTGCCTCAAACGACGCTCAAAACAACATCACCAACCTCCAAACCCAACTCAGCGGGATACAGGATGCCGACGAGGCTGCAGCGATTACGCAATTAACCGAAGGGCAGACGGCGCAGCAGGCCGCTCTGGTATCCCGTTCGCAATTGCCCAAGACCTCGCTTTTCGACTACCTCAGTACTTCATAGAAGAAACTGGTTGGTATTGCCCTGTTGTGGCATCGACGCGGGAACGTGCTCATTGGCGTAGAATTAGGGCGTCGCTATGCGAGTACTTCTCACCACTGACGGATCCAAGGAAGCTATCGCCGCCATGCGCGCTGCCAGCCGTTTGCTCTCGAGCGATGATCGCAAAGTGGACGTTCTCTATGTCGCTCCCGAGCTTCGCGCGCCAAAATCCGGAAAAGTCTCCCGCCGATCTCTGCAGGAACGAGTGGCTGCGGAGACCAGACGCATTCTCGACGAAGCGAAGCGAATACTCGCCGAGGAAGGCATCGATGCCCTGACGCTTTCTGAGACCGGATCTCCCTCCAACGTGATTATGCGCGACGCGGAGGATTATGACATCACGGTTATCGGCGCCAAGGGACGCGATGCGCAGTCGGCCGCCGGTCTGGGACCAGTGGCCAGCCGCTTGGTAGAACATGCCGCGGGCTGCGTACTGGTAGGACGCGAACCACCCGGCGATCGAGGTATGCGGATGCTGGTTCCGGTGGACGGTTCAGCCGGGTCCGACCAGGCCCTGGATTCCCTGAGTTCCCTATTCGATCTTGAGTCGGCCGAGATTACTTTATTGCATGTCCAGGAGACGCTCTGGCTGCCGCATGAACCCCCGGCGGAGCAGTCGCCCGAAAACCCCGATCCGGACGCTGCTCAGAACAACCAACTATCGCTCGAATTGCGGCTGGAAGCAGAGGAATTGCTGGCCGAGGCACGGATCCGTGTGCTGGAGCATCATCCTGGGGTGACAACATCAATTCGGGAGGGCAACCCCGCCAACGAGATTCTGAGTGAGGCGGATCAAGGCGACTACGATCTGTTGGTGGTAGGCGCGGGCGGCGCTACTGAGATGAAACACAGCATCCTGGGCAGCGTCTCGACCAAGGTCGCCTGGAATGCCCCGTGCTCAGTCTTGGTAGTCCGCGTTCAAGAGTAGGGTTCAAAAACAAATCAGCCGCCGAAGGCGAACCACCGGCGGCCAATTCTCCAATTCTGGCTCCTGAATTCTGGGTTCTGTTTTCTCAGCTATTTCCCGCAACCAGCAACTCGTTGGTCACCGAGAAGACTCCCGGAACACCATTGGCGCGGATATAAGCAAGGTTCTTATCGCCCTGGTTCGCCACTACGCCTTTCAGAGTCACGTGCCCGTTATCCACGATGATGTGAATGGAGGGATTGGTACCCATCGCGTAGCGATATAGGCTTGCGTAACCAAATACAGACCGATAGGTTGCCGCACGAATCCGATTGTCGAATGGCGAAAGCGGCAGAACCTTGATGTTATTCACTACTTGCGTTATACCTGCGATACGTTTGACAACATTTTCGGCGTCCGATTTTAGTACCGGGCGCGTCACATCACCAGCCAGGGTAACCGTGCCGTTATCCACGGTAAATTCGAGGTCATCGAAGACGCTGTAGTAGGGCAGCATCACCAGTTCATGACGGACGGCGTCGGCCAAGTCGCCCTTGGGATTGATGGTTCGCCCGAATACGGGAACGGTCAAGGCCGCCAGCGCCAGTGTCAATGAAATCTTCACGAAGTTGGCCTTCATATTTTTCTTTTTCCTCTCGGTTGATAAGACGTAAATCACTCTCTTCGGGTTAGTTTTCTTACATAGATTTACGGCCTCTAAGTACTTCTTGTTCCATGACTTCTGAATCACGGTATGATGAAGATTGGAAAGCAGTTGGAAACCTAATGCCCGAATCACACCCTCCCGAGTTTGGAATCAACAGTTGGCTCGAAGACGAGCTGTATCAGCAATATCTGCACGACCGCAAAGCGGTGGACGATAGTTGGAAAAAAGTTTTTGAATCGAATGGCGGCGGCTCAAAGAGCGCGAACGGCACGTCGGCTCCCGCAGTCATTTCAAACGGTGCGCCGGCTCCCACACCTCCGGCGCCCTCGCCCGGCGCGAATCAGCAACTAATCCCGCTCCGTGGCGCCGCTGCGCGCATCGCCGAGAACATGAATGCCAGCCTCAGCATCCCGCTGGCTACCTCGCAGCGCGTCATTCCGGTCAAAGTGATCGACGAAAACCGGCGCATTGTAAATGAGCATCGGGCGCTCACCGGCAAGAGCAAAATTTCCTACACGCACATCATCGGCTGGGCCATCGTCAAAGCCGCGAGATCCAATCCGACTCTCAATCACGCCTATGCGGAGATGAACGGCGAGCCGTTCCGAGTGCTGCACGATCAAATCAACATCGGCATCGCAGTAGACGTGGCCGCCAAGGACGGCACGCGTTCCTTAAAGGTCCCGAACATTAAAAACGGCGGCGCGCTGGATTTCGCGCAGTATGTCGAAGCGTTCGATGATATCGTGGCGCGTGCCCGAAGCAATAAGTTGACGGTTCAGGATTTTGAAGGCACCACCATTTCGCTCACCAATCCGGGAACCGTGGGAACGCTCGGTTCCGTACCCCGGTTGATGCCCGGCCAGGGCGCCATTATTGCCACCGGAACTATAGATTACCCGGCGGAATATCACGGCGCGAGCGATCAATTACGCGCCATGCTGGGCCTGAGCAAGGTGATGACCGTCACCTGCACCTATGACCATCGCGTGATTCAGGGCGCCGAGTCAGGCATGTTTCTAGGCCGCTTGCAAGCATTGCTCGAAGGCCAGGAACATTTCTACGAAGAAGTTTTCGAGCACCTCAAGATCCCGCACAAGCCGGTGCATTGGGAAAAAGACCGGCCGGTTTCCATGCCCGGAGGCCGTGGATCCGAACTCGACGAAGTAGCCAAAGAAGCGGCTGTTCTTCAGCTCATCAATGCGTACCGCGTGCGTGGACACCTGATCGCCGACTTTGACCCGCTGGGTTCGGAACCCACCTATCACCCGGAACTCGATCCGGCAACCTACGGACTTACTATTTGGGACTTGGACCGCGAGTTTCTCACCGGTAACTTGATGTCGGCCGAATACGAGCCTCAAAAAGTGGCCACGCTGCGCGAGATTTTGGAAACCCTGCGCAACACCTATTGCGGAAAAATCGGATGCGAGTACATGAACATCCAGATTCCGGAACAGAAGCGCTGGCTGCAGCTGCGTATGGAGCTCACCGGCAATCGCTGGCCGCTCCATCCGGACACGCGCAAGCGCGCGCTCCAACGCGTGATCGAGGCCGAGGAGTTCGAACATTTCCTGCACGCGCGTTTTGTCGGTCACAAGCGCTTTTCGCTCGAAGGCGCGGAATCGGCCATGGTGATTCTGGACGAGATTCTGGATCTCGCCGCCAATACCAACGTGCACGAAGCGGTGATCGGCATGGCGCACCGCGGCCGGCTCAACATGCTGGCGAACATTGTCGACAAGTCGCTGGTGGAGATTCTGTCCGAATTTGAAGGTATCGATCCGGACAGCACGCAAGGCTCGGGCGACGTGAAATATCATCTTGGCGCCAGCGGCGTGCGCAAGTCTTCCAGCGGACGCGAGATTGTTGTGTCGGTGGCGTTCAACCCCAGTCACCTGGAAGCCGTCGATCCCGTGGCGGAAGGCATCGTCCGGCCCAAGCAGGATCGCCTCGGCGATACGAAACGCGAGCGCGTAATCCCCATCCTGATCCACGGCGACGCAGCTTTCGCCGGACAAGGCGTGGTGGCCGAAACCCTCAATCTTTCGCAGCTCGAAGGCTACACCACCGGCGGCACCATCCATCTGGTGATCAACAACCAGATCGGATTCACCACCAATCCCGACGAGGCGCGCTCCACACCCTATTCCACGGATGTCGCGCGCATGGTGCAGGCTCCCATTTTCCACGTCAATGGCGACGATCCCGAAGCCTGCCTGCGCGTGGCGCAACTAGCTTACGACTATCGCCAACAGTTCAAGAAAGATGTCGTCATCGACATGTTCTGCTACCGGCGGCATGGCCACAACGAAGGCGACGATCCCAGCTACACCCAGCCCATTCTCTATCGCAAAATCCGCCAGCACCCTTCAGTCGCGGTGCAATATTCTGAGCGTCTGATGCGCGAAGAGTTTTTGGATACCGCACAGGTGGCCGAGATTCGCGCGCGAGTGTCGGCCCGGTTGAACGAGGCTTACGAGGCAGCCAAGCAGAAGAAGGAGCGGTTCCAGGTGCAGGAACTGAGCACGGTGGATCCGGAAGAGGTCTCGCGCCCGAGTCCCCACACTGCGGTCGACCGTCGAACGCTCGAGCGCGTGGTGGAAGGCATCACGACATTTCCATCCGCATTCCACGTGCATCCGAAGCTGGCCGTCAGCTTGCGGAAACGGCACGAGGTTTTGAATGGGGCGCCCATGGATTGGGCCACGGCCGAGACGCTGGCGTTCGGCAGCCTGGTGCTGGAAGGCACGCCAGTGCGCCTCAGCGGCCAGGACAGCGGCCGCGGCACTTTCAGCCAGCGCCATCTCGAGCTTTACGACAGCGAGACTGGCGATCGCTTCATCCCCCTCCGTCATCTTTCGCCCAATCAGGCGCGCTTCGACGTCTTCGACAGCTCGCTCAGCGAATATGCCGTGATGGGATTCGAGTTTGGCTACAGCGTAGCCGACCCCTTAACGCTGGTGCTGTGGGAAGCGCAGTTCGGTGACTTCGCCAATGGCGCGCAGATTCTGATCGACCAATTCATCTCAAGCGCCGAATCCAAGTGGGGCCAACCCAGCGGCCTGGTGCTTCTGCTGCCGCACGGCTATGAAGGACAGGGCCCCGAACATTCCAGCGCCCGCATCGAGCGCTTCCTGCAATTGTGCGCCGAAAACAACATGCAAGTGGTCAACGCCAGCACGCCCGCGCAGTACTTCCATGTGCTGCGCCGCCAGATGCACGGCGGTCCGGATCGGCGCGGCGTCCGCAAGCCACTCATCATCTTCACCCCCAAACGCATGTTGCGGCATCCCCGCGCGGTTTCGGTGTTGGATGAGTTGATGGCCGGGAGCTTCCATGAAATCATGGACGATACAACCGGGCTCGATCCAACGCGGGTCACGCGCGTTCTGATGTGCTCCGGCCAGGTCTATTACGATTTGTTGGCCGCGCGCGAGGAGCGCAAGATCGAGCATGTGGCCATCGCTCGGCTGGAACAGATGTATCCATTTCCAACGAGCGGTGTGCAGGTGATCCTGGCCCGTTATCCGGCGCTCGCTGAAGTTGTTTGGGTGCAGGAGGAGCCGCGCAATATGGGCGCGTGGCGATTCGTCCAGGAGCAAATGCAATCGATTCTGGAACCGTCGCGCCGCGTGCTACGTTACATTGGCCGGCCGGAGAGCGCCAGCACTTCCTCCGGGTCGCTCAAGCGCCACCAGGAAGAACAGGCGGAGATAGTGGAATCGGCCTACGCGGCAGAGATCAAGAGCCCGGTGCGCAAGCGGCGGACTGCGCGACGGAAGCGCTGATGTACTAACCTTCGCCGGCTTTCCCAATAAGCTGAATCCGAGAGGATCGTTCGGCGTTCACGACAATTACGCCATCCTCCTGGTACCAGGACACGCTCCAACCCCAGCCCTCTACGTGCTCACAGAAAGAGATGTACTGATTGACTTGCAGGATATATTCCGCAGGGTCTGGATTGAATTCGCACTCCTGTTCCAGCGACCGAATGACCACCGCAATCTGGTCCCGAACTCTCGCGGGCAATTGAACCAAAGCCCGTTTGAACGAATCTTCCAGAACCACTTTGCAGTGGGCCATCGGAATCCAAACTCGCTATTTTTCCAACGCCGCTGTTCGTGTCCCTACAGCAGTCCCTCGCGATAATCCCGCGGCGGCAGACCGCCGGGCATCCCGCGACTTGTTTGCTAATTCCAATGCTTGCGGGGTGATCAATTGCGGGCGCTTGGCAACCAGCCGGATTTCCTGGGATGCCTCATCGAACATCCACTCCAGCAGGTCACCTTCTTCTAGACCGAAGATCTCTCGAATTTCGGGGGGAACGGTGGTCTGAAACTTACCAACGATCCGCGTTGTTATGGGACGCATCAAAACTAACTCCTGATCCGATTATCCGACTTTCCGAATTTCCTGTCAAGGATAAGTATCACGAATCACTGTAAGTCTCACTCTCCAAGATAGATATAGAACAAGTGATAACCCGCCAAGCACAAGAACCCAACCGCCATTAGCCCGATGCCTATGTAGCCTAATCGCCGGGTCCATCGGTCCAAGACTTTGGCGGTGAAATCGAGATCGTTTATTGGGACATTCTTGTGTGTTGCCGACAGCCCATGCCGCCTGCCCCACTCTCCCAAGGGGTCCAATAATCTGGCTTCGGCCTCTTTCTTCTGCCTGAGGAAGAGGTCCGCGGCAAGCACCACAGCGGCGGCGAAATTCAGCAGCTCGCCGATTGCCCCAACGCAATGTGCGTCGTGCGAAGTGAGTGGCATGTCATCACCCTTCGACCAATATCATGCCACGGCAACTTCCCCGCAAAGTTGATCATCAGCGAACGTGCATCGTCTGCTCGACTTCGAGCATCGCCGCCAGCCGTTGGATAATTTTGTCGAGCGATATGGACTGGGTATTCAACTCGGCCCCGGCGGCGGCGTTTTCTTCCGCGCCGGCCGCAGCTTGTTGCGTCACCTGATCCATCTGCCGAAGTGCGGTGGTGATTTGGTTAATCCCTTTGGCCTGCTCGAGACTTCCGGAGCTGATTTCATCGATCAACACTTTCACTTTCTCCGAAACCTCAGTCACGCGGCTCACGGCTTTGGCCACTTCATCCAGCCTTGTGCCTCCCGCGGTAGCTGTTGAAATAGAATCTTCAATCAACGTAGCCGTGTCTTTCGCGGCTTGTGCGCTGCGCTGCGCGAGCGTCCGGACCTCATCGGCCACTACCGCGAAGCCCAGGCCCGCCTCGCCCGCCCGCGCCGCCTCCACGGCTGCATTCAGCGCCAGAATATTGGTCTGGAAGGCAATCTCGTCAATCACCTTTATAATTTTGGCGATCTTATCGCTGGAGGTGCCGATCTCGCGCATCGAGCCTAGCATCTGATCCAGGCTGCGATTCACTTCGCTGACGCTCGAAGCTGTATCGCCCATCAACGCCACGGCGCGCTTGGAGTGGTCCACGTTTTGTGCAGTCATGGAGTTGATCTGCATCATGGCTGCCGAAGTTTCTTGGAGCGACGCCGCTTGCTCAGTGGCGCCTTGGGCCAGGTTCTGGCTGGAAGCGCCCAGCTGCGCGGCAACGCTTTGAATCTGGCGAGTGCCGTCCTTCAGTTCCCCGGAAACGCCCTCGAGCGGCATCACAATCAGCCGTTGGTTCAGGAAGTAGAACCCCAGAATCACCAGCGTCAGTACGATAACGCCCACCACGGTAATCTTCTCCATACTGGCCAGCACCACCGCATCTTTTGTCATGGTGGCTTTCAGCACGAACGCCCCTTTGATGTCACCCGTGCGCAGGTTCTCCATCGGAAAGCCCAGTGGATCCTTGCCGTCGTGCGTCACGCTGGTGGCCGGGTCGCCATGGCAACGCGCGCAGCCGGCTGTCAGCACCACTGGACGCGCCAGCACCAGCATGTTGGCCTTGGAGTCCTCCATGAAATACTCGTTCTTACCGGCGGCAAAGGCTTGGAACGCCGCGTCGAGCTCAGGGATGCGATTGTTCGGGTTTCGCGGTGCTACGTCCGGCCGCGTCGGCGTATAAAACTGGAAGTTATTCGTCTTAGCAACACCTTTTACCGAATTCCATCCGTTTACCACGGGCGCGGTGCGATAGAGTATCGTGCTGTGATAGTCGCCCGAGTTGCTGTGCGCCAGCTTGGCGGTGTCGAAAGCTCCCAGCGCGTGGAGTTCATCCACGTTGTTCATCACGGTCTCAGCCTGTTGAATGGTGGAGCTCATCAGAGTTTTCAACTCATTCACGCGATTTTCGTGAGAGATGGAGTACACCGTCGCTATAGCGCCCGCCGTCGCAAGCATAACGCCTGTGGCCGCACACAAAATTACCTTATGGCCTAGTTTCATATCACTCCTCAAGATTCTTATCGGCGGCTTGCGTGATATTATCCGAAGAAAGATGCTGGATCGCGTTTCCATCGCGGCGCCCTGCCCGGCCGATTGGGACCAAATGCCTGGCACCGATCAGGTGCGCCATTGTAGCCAGTGCAACAAGAACGTCTATAACTTGTCGGCCATGACCCGCCGCGAAGCCGAAGCTCTGCTGCGCGAGACCGAGGGAAAGCTTTGCGCCCGCCTCTATCGCCGTCGAGATGGGACCATCCTTACGGAAAACTGCCCTGCGGGCCTGCGCGCTATCGGTCGGCGCGTCTCGCGAGTGGCCGGAGCAGCGATGTCGGCCATCGCGACGCTATCTTCGGCGACAGCTGCGCAGTTTCCCATGTTTCCGATTCCGTCGGCGCTGCTGGAAGCCCGCTCATCGGTGACGGGCATGGTAAAGGATGCAACTGGCCGAGGGATCTCGAACGCTGAAGTAGTGGTGAGCCGAGCGCGCTCTGAACTGAGACTGGCAACCACCACGGACCAGGCCGGGCAGTTTCGCGTTGAATCTCTCGCAATGGGATCGTACACCGTTCAAGTCCAGGTCCCTGGGTTCATGCTTTTCACGAAGCAGGTGATCCTCCGGCCGCTTCAGGATTACAGCCTCACTGCCGAACTGCGGGTTGGCATGATGGGAGAAGTGATCGAAGTTGAATACGCTAAGTAAGCGGGAACCGGATCCGAAACACCGACCCCTGCCCCAGCACGCTCTCCGCTTCCAAACTCGCATGATGCCGCTCGGCAATCCATTTCGCGATGGATAATCCCAGCCCCGTACCGCCTGCGTCGCGATTGCGCGATTCATCCACGCGGTAGAAGCGCTCGAAAACATGCGGCAGTGCCGTCTCCGGAATCCCGATGCCTGTATCGCGCACCGCAACCGTCGCGCCCGCCGGTCCACGGTCCACCGACAAAGTGATGCGCCCGCCCGACGGCGTGTACTTCACCGCGTTATCCAGCAACAGCAGCAGCATCCGCCGCAGCGCCGGATCGTTGGCTTCCACATACACCGGATCATCGGGAACCTCGGCTGAGATTTCCAGTTGCCGCGCCTCTGCGAGAACCTGCCCCTGCTGGCAGACGTCACGCACCAGCGGCGTCAGCTCCAGCCGTTCGAGCGGCAGCGAGGGAAGTCCGGCATCGGCGCGCGCCAGCAGCAACAAATCCTCCACCAGCCGCGCAGTCCGCTCGGATTCCAGAACCACCTGGCGCAGGGCTTCCCGATAGGTCTCAGGCGACCGTTCCCGCCTGAGCGTTAGTTCCGCCGTGGTGCGAATCAATGCGATGGGAGTCCTCAGCTCGTGCGATGCATCCGCGGTGAATTGCGAAAGCCGCTTCACCGCGGTTTCCAGGCGCGCCAGCATGCCGTTCCAGGTTTCAGAAAGCCGCTGAATCTCGTCTCCGGTAGCAGTAACCGGCAAGCGCTGCGAAAGATTCTGGATACCGATCACCCGCGCCTCGCGCGTGATCTCGTCCACCGGGGCAAGTGCGCGCCGGCTAATCCAATACCCCCCGAACGATGCCAGCAAAAGCACCACCGGCGTCGACCATAGCAACAGCATTCGAACACGTCGCAATGTGGCTTCGGTGGCATCCATCGGGGTAGCCACCAGGACGCGATACTGGCCAGCGTTTACTGATACGTTGGTTGTGAAAGTGCGATATCGGCCGGAGGGATGAATTTGCACTGCGAAGGCGGATGCCGAATCTCCAGCATCCATCGATACCGTTTTACTGGCAATAATTTGTTGGCCCTGAGAGTCGCGAACCTCCATGAGATTTCCGCCCGGCGTGGCCGACGCGTACTCGGTGAGCTCTTCACGGAGATGCGCAGGCTCATCTTCCGATTTCAGAACGGTGATGACGCCTTTGACATCCTGCATTAAAGTGTCGTCCAGCGCGGTCCTCAAGCTATGCGACACTACCAGCCAAATCCCGCCGCCAAATAATACCAGCCCAACCAGCAGTACCAGCGAGTACCACAACGTGAGCCGCGCCCGGATGGACCAATGCGCCATCACGCCTCGCCCCCGCGCAGACAGTAGCCCACGCCCCGCACCGTGTGGATCAGCTTCGGCTCGCCAGCCATATCCACCTTGTCCCGCACCAACCGGATGAATGCGTCCAAAGTATTGCTGCGGACATCGGAATCGAATCCCCACACTGCTTCGATCAGGTTCTCACGAGTCACCACGCGCCCTGCGCGCCGCATCAGCAATTCGAGCAAGCTATATTCAGTTCGAGTCAGCGCCACCCGGCGCCCGCCCCGCGCGACTTCACGGCTGGCTGGATTGAGCGTCAGGTCCTGAACCTGCAAATGCACCGGCTGTGGAATCGGACCTCGTCGCGATACGGCGCGTAAGCGTGCCAGCAGGACATCAAAGGAGAACGGTTTCACCAGATAGTCGTCCGCGCCGAGATTGAGACCGGCCACCATGTCTTCAATGGCGTCCCGTGCGGTCAGCATCAGAATGGGTGTCTGGTTTCGCGATGCCCGTAGTTTCTTGGCCAGCGAGAACCCATCCATTCCGGGCAGCATCACATCCAGCACGATCGCATCAAAGGCATGCGATTCCGCGATAGCCAGGCCTTCTCTTCCGTCCACTGCCAGAATCACGGAGTGGCCCTCTTCTTCCAGGCCCTGCCGTAGCAGCTCCGCCATGCGCCGCTCGTCTTCCACCACCAAAACCTGCATACTCTTGCACTTTCATGCTAACGTTTCAATCTGAAGTTTTGCTGTAATCCTGGCTTTTTTGCAATCCGCATTCATTCGATTTTCAGTTGGGAGGCATATGCTGGACCAAATGAGGCGTTATCTGCTTCTCATTGCAATTCTTCCGGCCTTAGGGCAACAGGCTGCGCCTCAGAGCGCACCGCTGACTATCAGCTTCGGGGAGGCGCTGGACCACGCGCGCAAATATGGGCTGGAAATCCAGAGCGCCAACATCGCGGCGCTGCTGGCTCGTGAAGATCGCATTCAGGCAAAAGCGGCGATGCTGCCCGGAGTTCAGTACTTCAACCAGTTTATTTACACCCAGTCGAACGGTACACCAACCGGGGTCTTTGTAGCTAACGATGGGGTTCACGTTTACAATAGCCAGGGACTGGTACACGAAGATCTTTCCTGGGCTCGCCATGCCGAATACCGCCGCGCACTGGCTGCCGAAGTTGTAGCGAAAGCCAAGGCGGACGTAACGGCGCGCGGCATCATAGGCGCCGTGGTACAGGACTACTATGCCGTCGCTATCGCACAACGCCGGCTGGCCAACGCTCAGCGGAGTCTAGAGGACGCGCGCAAGTTCCTGGATATCACCCAAAAACAGGAGCACGGCGGCGAGGCGGCCCACGCTGACGTAGTGAAGGCTCAGGTACAGGTCGAGCAACGCGAACGCGATGCATCAGACGCTCAACTCTTGATTGACAAAGCGCGCCTAGCGCTAGCAGTAATCATATTTCCGGATTTCCGCCAGGATTTCACCGTGGTGGACGATCTGGATCAGATAAACCCGCTCGCGTCCTTCAGCGAGGTGCAGGATCTGGCCCTCGCCAAAAGCTCGGAACTGCGTGCGGCGCAAGCTAATTTGCAACAGGGGCAAGCCGAGATTTCGGTGGCGCGGACCGGTTATCTGCCGGCGCTCTCACTGGATTATTTCTATGGGATCGATGCCAATCAGGTTGCGATATACAATCGCGATCACGAGAAAAATCTCGGTTCCGTGGCGCAAGCCACCCTCACAATTCCGGTCTGGACCTGGGGCGCCACCCAAAGCAAAGTCCGGCAAGCGGAGCTGAAGCAGAAGCAAGCCCAGATCGAGCTGACTTTCGCGCAACGGCAATTAATGGCGAACTTAAATTCGTTCTATCGGGAAGCGCAACTTGCCCAAACGCAGCTCGATTCGTTGCGGAAATCCATGGACTTGTCCCAGGAGAGCCTGAGGCTCACCTTGTTGCGCTATGAGGCCGGCGAAGCGACAGCTCTCGAAGTGGTGGACGCCCAAACCACTCTCGCCCAAGCGCGTAACGCCTACGACGACGGGCTTTCACGCTATCGGATCGCCTTGGCGGCAATCCAGACTCTGACCGGGAACCTCTAACCATGAAGACGCTGCTGCTCGTAGCCATACTCATCCTGACAAACTGTAGCTGCTCGAAACCAAAAGAAGAAGAACCACCGGAACCAGCCGTCCCGGTCCAGGTTTCCGAAGTCAAGCAGGATTCCATAGACCGCATTGTCTCCGCCTCCGCCATCCTCTATCCGGTGGACCAAGCCGCCGTAATGCCCAAGATCAGCGCTCCGGTAAAGATCTTCCACGTCAAGCGGGGCGACCATGTCAGCAAAGATCAACTGCTGGCGGTTCTCGAGAACAAGGATCTCCAGGCCGCCGTAGGCGATAGCAAAGGCGCCTACCAACAGGCTCAATCCGCATATCGAACCACCGCCTCAGCAACCGTCCCGGAGGACACCAACAAAGCCCAGCAGGAACTGCAAGCCGCCAAGCAAGCCGTGGAAGCCGCGCAAAAGGTGTATGAAAGCCGCAAGCAGCTCTTTGATCAAGGTGCGCTGGCTCGCCGGCTGGTGGAAGAAGCGAATGTAGCGTACGTGCAAGCCAGCAGCCAATACAAAATCGCGCTGAGACATCTCGAAGCGGTGGAAAGTGTCAGCCGGGTGGAACAGGTGAAGGGCGCGGAAGCGCAAGTGGAATCCGCCAAAGCAAGGTACGAAGGCGCCGAGGCTCAGTTTTCCTATTCCGAGATCCGCAGCCCCATCGCAGGTATCGTAGCGGACCGCTCGCTCTACGCCGGTGAAATGGCCAGCCCCGGAACGCCGTTGGTCACCATAGTGAATATTTCACGCGTGATCGCGCGCGCCAATATTCCGGTGGGCCAAGCTGCGTCTGTGAAAGTCGGAAACCCGGCTGTCATCACGCAAACGGACGCGCAGCTCCAAGCTACGGGCAAGGTGACGGTAGTGAGCCCCGCGGTTGATCCCAGCAGCACCACAGTAGAAGTTTGGGTGGAAGCCGACAATCCTGGCGAGCGCCTAAAACCTGGCGCCACCGTCCGCGTCGACATCCATGCGGAAACGGTCAAAAATGCGATTGTGATTCCAATCGCGGCCCTGCTGCCATCGGCGGAAGGCGGAGTCCAAGTGCTGGTGGTGGGCTCCGATTCCAAAGCGCACGAGAAGAAGGTGGAAGTCGGTATTCGAGAGCCTGACAAAGTACAAATCGTCAAGGGAGTCGCAGTCGGCGAGAAAGTGATTACGGTCGGCGGCGTTGGATTGGAGGACGGCGCTAAAGTCACGCTCAAGGCCGCGGGCGAAGACAAAGGAGACAAGGACGAGAAGCCAGAACAACCAGAAAAGCCGGAGAAGCCGGAAGCGAAATGAGCCAACTCGACCGCCACTGGAGCGAACGCTTCGGCAAATCCATCGTCTTCGTCATCCTCACCATGGTGGCGGCTGGCATTTATCTCGCCTTCAGTATTCCCATTGCTGTATTTCCAGAGACTAATTTTCCACGCATCGTTGTTGGCGTTGACAATGGCGTGGCGCCGATCGACCAGATGCTGGTCACCGTCACGCGGCCCATTGAAGAAGCACTCAACACGGTTCCAGGCTTGGAACTCGTGCAATCCATCACCAGCCGCGGAGAAGTGGAAATCGATCTGTTTTTTTCCTGGAAGGTTGACATGTTCCAGACCTTGGAACTGGTGAACGCGGCCCTGGCACGCGTGCAATCCTCGCTGCCACCCACCGCCAAGGTCACTTCCAACCGGCTTACGTTCGCGGCATTTCCGATCCTCGGCTACAGCCTGACTTCCGACACCGTTTCGCAGACGGCTCTATGGGAATTGGCGACTTATGAGCTGAAGCCGCGTTTAAACCGGCTGACCGGCGTCTCCACCGTCGTCGTACAAGGCGGCCAGGAACCGGAGTTCGAGATCCGGCCTGATCCGGCCAAACTGCTCGCGACGCAAGTCACCGTCCCCACATTGCTCGAGGCCGTGCGTCGCAGCAACATGATCGATTCGCCGGGAATGGTGGAAACCAATCACCAATTGGTATTGAGCCTGGTCAGCGGGCAAACGCGTACTCCGCAGGAGATCGCCGACATCGTGGTGAAAACCACTCCCGCTGGCATTCCGGTTCGCATCGGAGATCTCGGCTCCGTTCAGCCCTCGGTCAAACCGGTGTACACGGTGGTGACGGCCAACGGAAAACCGGCCTTGCTGATGAGCATCAAGCGCCAGCCCGACAGCAATACTGTTCAAGTGGCCGATGCCGTTCATTCCGAAGTGGAGAGCATTCGCAAGTCGCTTCCCAAGGGAATCACGTTGCAACCGTTTTACGATCAGTCGGACGTGGTGAGGGACTCCATCAACAGCGTGCGCGACGCCATTCTGATCGGTCTCTGTCTGGCTGCCGTGATCCTGGTCTTGTTCCTGCACGATTGGGGCAGCTCCATCGTGGCCGGTTTGGTGATTCCCGTCACCATCGCCGTGACGTTCATCGCGTTGCGGATGCTGAACGAAAGCTTCAACCTGATGACGCTGGGGGGCTTGGCCGCCGCCGTCGGTTTGGTGATTGACGACGCGATCGTGGTGGTGGAAAACATCGTGATGCATCGCGATGCCGGGCAAAGCCGAGGGGAAGCCATTCGCAGCGCTATGCGCGAGATTCGGGCGCCTTTGATTGGATCCACCGTCACACCCATTGTTGTGTTCCTGCCGCTGATTTCGATTACTGGCGTGACCGGAACCTTCTTCCGTGCGCTGGCCATCACCGTGGGCGTAGCGTTGCTCACATCTCTGGCTCTGGCGCTAACTTGGACTCCCACCCTCAGCCACTATTTCCTGAAAAAACCGCGCGAACGCGCCGAGGGTGAAGAGCACGAGCCGGGTTTGCGCCGCGAATTACTAGGCCGCGTCATGAACGTCTACGAACGCGTATTGCGGTTCGCTCTCGAACAACGCTGGGCATTAGCATTGTTCTGCGTAGCGCTCATCGTCGCATCGTACTTCTGCTATAACGCCCTCGGTTCGGATTTGTTGCCGGAAATGGACGAAGGCGGATTTATCCTGGACTATCACACGCCCGCCGGTGCGTCGCTGGCCGAGACCAATCGCATCCTGGCCGACGTAGAGCAAATCCTGCACCAGACTCCGGAAGTGGAGAACACCACTCGCCGCACCGGGCTCGAGCTCGGTCTCGCAACAGTTACCGAAGCGAACCGGGGCGACTTCACGATCAAGCTGAAGCGCAAGCGCGACCGTGGCGTGGAGGAGGTGATCGCGGACGTGCGCGAGAAAGTCACCAAGCGTCAACCGACTTTGGAAGTGGAATTTCCGCAGTTGCTGCAGGATATGATTGGCGATCTCACCAACGCTCCAGAGCCAATCGTCATTAAACTCTTCTCGCAATATCCGGACCTGCTGCGGCAATGGGCACCACAGGTGGCCGACGCCATCAAGAAAATCCATGGCGTAGTAGATGTCCTGAATGGTATCGACAATACCATCAGCGGCCCAGCTGTAGTTTTCCACGTCGACCCCGAAGTGGCCGCGCGCGCCGGCTTCACTCCCGAAGAAGTGGAACTGGACACCAGTGCCATTCTTCAAGGCGAACCGGCTGCGACCCCCGTAGTGTTGAATGGTCGTGCCTACAATATTCGAGTTCGCTTCCCAGCCGATACACGCACTTCGATGGATGCCATCCGCAACACGCTGTTATCCAGTCAATCCGGCAGCCGGGCGACGTTGGGCTCACTCGCAAAAATCGAGGAACTCCCCGGCCAAACCGAAATACGCCGCGAGAATCTGCAGCGCGATGTGGCCGTCACGGCGCGGCTGGAGGGCCTGGATCTCGGCACCGGAATGGAGGAAGTTAAGAAGGCTGTCGCTAAGCTCAACTTGCCACCCGCGATTCGCGTCGTTTACGGCGGCGGATATGAAGAGCAGCAGAAACAGTTCCATGACCTGGTAGTGGTTCTGATCCTGGCGGTAGTGCTGGTTTTCATCGTGCTGCTCTTTGAGTTCGGAACGTTCGGTGCCCCGCTCGCCATTCTTTCGTCGGCATTGCTTTCCACTTCCGGCGTGTTTCTCGCTCTGCTGGTCACCAAAACCACATTCAACATTTCGTCTTTCATGGGTCTCATCATGGTGATCGGCATCGTGGCCAAGAACGGCATTTTGTTATTGGATGCCGACGCTAAATTCCGCCGTGAGGGCGCCGCGCCCGAGGACGCCATGATCATGGCCGGCGAGCGGCGTCTTCGCCCCATTCTAATGACCGCGCTTGCCACGGTCGCCGGAATGATTCCTCTCGCTCTAGCATTAGGCGCGGGGTCGCAGATGCTGCAGCCCTTGGCTATCGCGGTGATTGGCGGAATCCTGGCGTCGATGGTGTTATCGCTAATCGTGACGCCCGCGGTGCATTTCTACCTGCAGAGGAAAGCGGGGAGTTAGTAGCGGGCGTGCATGGTCTGCGTGCTCATCAGCACAAGCATGGACAACAAAACAATCAACCCAACATATTGCGTCAAAGTTAACTTGTCGCCATCCGCCGGGTAATCCCTGCTGAACAACCGATAGCCCGCGCCAAGCGCGATCAGCAGCAGCATGGTCTCTTCCGTAACGGCCCACATGGTAAGCGCGACACCCGCCGCAATGCCACGCTGCATCCGGCTCAGTGCGCGGAAGCCTCGGCCTCCATCGAGTTGCCAGATGGGAATCAGGTTGAACAGATTGATCCAAGCGCCGGTATGCGCGATTGCGTACCAGATGGGGAGTCCGGTAAACAGCGCACAAAGCCACGCGAACACCGCTGCTCCGAATCCCCAGATCGGCCCGGCGAGTCCCACTCGCGCATCCTGAATCACGTTCGCCGGATACTGCTTCAATCGAACGATGGCTCCCACGAAAGGAATGAACATCGGCGCCGTGGCGGCGATGCCGTATTTGCGCAGTGCCATGACGTGGCCCATTTCGTGGATGTAGATCGAAAGCACGAAGCCCAGCGCGAATTGCCACCCGAACATCGCCCAATAAACTCCCAGAAACAGGAGCATGCTGGTAAGCGTGCTCAGCTTGGTGAGCCCTAGCAGCACAAACTTGCCTTTGGTCAAGACCAACAGCGCAACGGTTTTGAACTTCCAAAGAACCACGCCAACAGGACCAAGCTTTCCCAACCGCTTCGCCCAGATGTGTTTATCGGAAAGCTGCAGATCGATATTCTGGATCCGCGCCTTCACAGTGCGGTATTCGCTCGAATCCGGCGGTAGCAACGCAAGCGCCCGTTCCCACGCCAACTTCGCTCCGTTCCAATCTTTGGACTGCCCGGCCAGCTTGGCATGTTGCGAGAGCGTTTCGAATTCCTGCGCATGGGTGAGCCGGCCACAGGAGGAGCAGGCCAACGCCTGGGGATCGAGGGCCGAGCCACAATTCGAGCAGGGAGTGGACGTCGCGGAAAGCACTACTTCAATTGTATCGGGTTAAACCCCGATTTCGTCGAATAGATCGCCGAGGCGGATGGAGAATCCGGGGATTAGCTCGGATTGGAACTTTTGGTTCTCGCCGAGAATGGCCCGCTGGCCATCGAAAAACACGTTCGCTTCCCGCCCTTCGATATCGAATATCCAGACCTCTTTCGTTCCGCACTTCCGGTACAGCCGTGCCTTCTTCATGAGTGACGCGAATTTGTCGTTCTGGGAAACGATCTCTACGGCTAGATCGGGGACACATAGTTGTACGCGGCGTTTGGGGTCCAGCGCGTCCAGCCTTGCTCGACTGACGAAGCTCACATCGGGTCCGTGCGCATTCCCGTCAAAATCGTATTCTTGCTCGGCAATCACTTCACCGAGTTCGCGTTGCTTCACTGCGGCGCCCAACAGCTGAATCAGGCGGTCTCGCAACCGGTTGTGGCCCAAAGTATTTCCAGACACGTCTACCAACTCCCCGTCCACCAGCTCGTGATTTCGCGCGAGGGCGTCCGGGAGTTTCTCAAAGTCTTCGATTGTGAGACCGTCCATCACTTCAATTCCACCACAGTCGCGCCCGTACCGCCCTCACTCGGCGACGCGGGGTAAAACTTCTCCACATGCGGATTCGTAGTCAACAGCTCCGCGATCACTTTGCGCAGGATCCCCATGCCGTGCCCGTGCACGATCCGGACACGATCGACAGAAGCCATGGTGGCGCTATCCAGAAATTTGTCCACCAGATCGCGCGCCTCCTCGGCACGTTGGCCAATCACGTTGATCTCGCGATAGGATACATCCCAGGTTGGCCCAGAGGTTGGCCCAGAGGTTGGCCCAGGCTCGTACGAAACGTTCTTCGGCAACCGGGCGCCTTGCGGAGTCGCGGGCAGCACCTCTTCCACATCATCAGTGGACACCTGCATCTTCATCAGGCCGGCGTCCACTTCCAGCAAACCACCGGACAGCTTTCGGCGCACTCGCGCAGGCTCACGCACGCCTTTCAGCCGAACTCGATCGCCCTCCTCGATCGCCAACTCGGGCTTCGCTGCCGCTGTTTCCCCGAACACTGCGGTGCGCGCCTGCTGCTCCAATTCCCGACGCGTCTTCGCCAGCTTCCGCTCGGCATGCTCAGCCGCTTTGCGCTGCTCCGAGCTGGCCAGCACTTTCTGTATAGCCTCCTGTGCCTGCGCTTCAAACCCCGCCACGGCCGACTCCAACCGCTGGTCCACTTCTTTCAACTTCGCCGTCTCTCGCCGCTCCCATTCCTTAGCCAGCGATTGTTCGCGCGCCTCCAGCGCCTGTTGCTGCCGGCGAAATTCCTGCTCCGCCCGCGTCACTTGATCCAGCCGTTCGTGCAGTTCGGATAGAAACTGCGCGATGTCACGCTCGTGCGTGGACATGCGTTCTCGCGCGCGATTAATCAACTCCGCCGGCAGCCCGAGGCGGCTCGCGATCTCGAGGCCGGCCGATTTTCCGGGCGCGCCCAGCCGCAGCAGGTAGGTCGGCTGTAAGGTCTGCTCGTCAAATCCCATGGACGCGTTGATCACTCCGTCCGTGGTTGCGCCGTAGATCTTCAAGGCCACCAGATGCGTGGACGCCAGCGTGAACGCGCCGTTCGCCCGGAACGTTTCGAGAATGGAAACTCCTAGCGCTCCGCCCTCCTCCGGATCCGTGGCGCGCCCCAATTCATCCAGCAATACCAGCGTTGCCGGCGTCACGGCCTCCAGCATTTCCCGCACATGCGCGATGTGCGCCGAAAAACTGCTCAAACTTTCCTGGATGGATTGCTGATCGCCGATGTCCGCCAAAACCTGCTCGAACACCGGAATCTCCGCATCTTCCGCCGGCACCGGAAGCCCTGCGTGCGCCATCAGAACGAGCAATCCCACGGTTTTCATCGAGACCGTCTTGCCGCCCGTGTTTGGACCGCTGATGAGCAGCGTCCGGTGCGCTTCGTCGAGTTCCAGCGTGATCGGAACCACGGGCTTGCGTTGCCGCCGCAACACGTCTTCAAGCAGCGGATGCCGGGCATTCCGCAAAATCAGCCGGCGTCCGGATTCCGGGCTGAAGCGCGGAATGATGCATCCAAACTCCACCGCGAACTCGGCTTTCGCAAACAATAGTTCCAGCGCACCGATGGCGTCCACCGCGGCTTGGATCTGCGGAGCATGCGAGCGCAGCAATTCCGTCAACTCACGCAGGATGCGCAGCGTCTCGCGCTGTTCTTCCTCCCTCAGCCGGACCAGCTCATTATTCAGATCGATAGTTTCAAGCGGCTCAACGAACAGCGTGTGACCGCTGCCGCTCGCGCCATGAATCACGCCGTTCACCTTGCGCTGCTGCCCTGCCACCACCGGCACCACAAAACGATCGTTGCGGAGCGTGATGAAATCCTCCTGCAGCGTGCCGTCGTCATGATGCGCGCGCAGAAAGCGCTCAAGCGAAATTTGGATCTGCTTCTGCTGTCGCTCGATGTCGCGCCGCAGCCGATGCAGAGCCACGCTCGCATCGTCGGCCAGCGTTCCGTCCGGAAGAATTTTGCCAGCCAGGTCGCGCAGCATCGAGCGCGGGTCGAAGATCGCAGCGGCTCGCGCGCCCAGCCGGGGATAGCGCGCTGCAGCCATGTTCAACACTGCCCGGATTTCGCCGGCTTGCTCCAACACGCGCGTCAGATCCAGGATCTGCACCGCTTCCAGGCCCGCACCCTCAATTCGCAGCATCGCGAGCGTAGTTCGAATATCAGGGATCGAATCGAAACGGACGCGGATGGCCGCGCCCCGCGTAGCCGGCTGGGATTCTTGACTGGCGCGCAGATAAGCGAGAGCTTCCGCGACGTCCGCCAGCGCGTTCTCCAGTAGCCCGCGATCCGATTGCGGAGTAAGCTGTTCCAGCTCGCACCGGCCCAACTGGCTGCGCACAAAGCGGCCCACCAACTCGCGTAGCGATTCGAATTCGAGCAGATCAAGGCTGAAGTTTTGCAAAGGCCCTTTCCACTACCGCCAAGGTCCCTTCCGTAAGACGATAGTTGCGCAGATTCTGTTCCGAAACCCACGCCACCCCGCTAGCATCGCTCGCCGAGGCCAATTTCCCACCCACCACGCGGCACAAATAATCCATCAGCACGTAATGATATTCGGGCCGCCCGTCCGCATCGGGCATGATCCGCTCGAAAATTTCGAACATTCCGAGCGTCTCAATTTCGAGGCCCGTCTCTTCGCGCACTTCGCGGCGGATGGCGTCCTCCAGTTTCTCGCCGGCCTCCACGATTCCGCCTGGCAGCGACCAATTACCTTTTAACGGTTCTTTGGCGCGCTCCACCAGGAGAATATTGCGTCCCTCGAAAATGAGGGCGCCCACTCCTAGGAATGGCCGCGTGGGATAGCGCCGGTTTTCCGCGTTAATACTGGACACTAATACTGAAGACTGCCTTTCACATTCAATCGCACACGGTACACTGACGTCCGCGCCGTAACGTATAGCGACTGAAAATCGCCATCGCCGAACGCGCAATTCGAAGGAGTCTCCGGCAACTCAAACCCTCCGGCGGGTTTTCCCTCCGCCGTGTACACTTCCATCCGAGAGGCGGCCACGTAAAGCTTGCCCGATTCATCCACTTTGATGCCGTCGGGAATGCCTGCGATATTGGAAATCAACACCCGCTCGTTGGATGCCTCGCCATTGTGATCCAAATCGTAGGCGCGAACATTGCGGTCATCGGAATTCGTCACATACAGGATGCGGCCATTGGGCGACAGCGCGATTCCATTCGGCCGGCCCTTCGATTTCGCGACCACCTCCAACTCGCCCTTGTGCGAAATATGAAACACGCCGTAAAAATCCAGCTCGCGCGTGTCCTGCTGATTTCCGAACGCGGGATCGGTGAAATAAATCTGCCCGTCCTTGCGCACCACGATGTCGTTTGGCGCGTTGAGGCGCTTCGCCTGCCAGCGCTCCGCCAGAACCTCGATTTTTCCTTTCTTGTCGGTACGCGTCACGCGCCGCGCGTGGCTCTCGCAGCTATACAGGCGACCTTGTGCGTCGAACGTGTTGCCGATCGTGCCATTCGAATTATCCCGGAAAATCTGCGGCTTCTGCGCCGGCTTGAACTCGATCAGCTTGTTGCCTGGAATGTCGCTAAAAATCAAGTAGCCATCCCTCGACCAGGCCGGGCCCTCGGTGAAAATATATCCAGTCGCCACCTTTTCAACGTGTAGATCGGTGTAATCCTCAGCTGGGGCACTGACACTGAGCAGGTGGATCAATGCGATCGGGAGCGCGAGCCTCACTTACCGATCAGGTTAGCAGAGCGGCCAACCTGGCAAGGCAACCCAGCAAGGCAAACCAGCCCGATATGCCCCGGATTGTGCTATTCTGAATTTCTCCCTTCTACGAGGTTTTCAGTTGGATAGGCTTACCCGAAAAGAACTTAAGAGCGACAAATTCGCGCTGGAAGTGCAGCATAGCGTCGAATACGTCTCCGAGCACCGCCGGCAGTTGGTGCGATGGGGCGGGATTGGTGCCGCCGCGGTGCTCCTCATCGTAGGTGGTTTCGTCTACCGCAACTATCAGCGCGGCGTTCGCCAGGAAAAGCTGGCAGCCGCGATGCAGATTATGAACGCCAACATCGGACAAAATCCCGCCGACAACTCCCTTTCGTTTCCAACCACGGTTGACAAAGATAAAGCGTTCGACAAGGCCTTTACCGAATTGGCCGCCAAGTACCCCGGAACCGATGAGGGCCTTCTGGCTGAATTTTACCTGGGGACGCATGCGGCGGATGCCGGCGCGATCGACGAAGCAGCCAAGCATTACAAAGTGGTGGCGGATGCCGGCAACGGGCCCTATAGCTCCATGGCCAAGCTGTCGCTGGCGCAGATTTACGCCTCCCAGGGCAAGCAGAAGGATGGCGAGCAACTGATCCAGTCCGTGATCGATCACCCCACGGAGTTGGTTTCCAAGGAAGCCGCCACCATTGCTCTCGCCCGATTGATTGCGCCCAAGGACCCGGCTCGTGCGCGCAAGATGCTGGAGCCATTGCGCGGCAATCCGCGCAGCAGCATCAGCCGTAGCGCCCTCAACGCGCTCGACGACATGTCCCAAAAGAATTGATTTCAACCGGCGCCTTGCGTTTTCCGGTCGCCCAAAGCCGCGGTCGCCGCTACCCCGAACTTCCGCATCCCTACCGCAGCGAATTCCAGCGCGATCGCGACCGCGTCATCCACTCGCGCGCTTTTCGCCGCCTCGAAAACAAGATGCAGGTTTTCCCGGCGGGCATTTCCGATCACTTCCGCAACCGGCTCACTCACACCATTGAGGTAGCCCAGATCGCCCGCACCGTGGCATCAGCGCTCGGATTGGATGAGGATCTCACGGAAGCCCTGGCGCTCGGTCATGACATCGGCCACCCGCCCTTCGCTCATGCCGGCGAAGAAGAGCTCGACCGCCAGATGCGCCGCGCAGGCGAGCGTTTCAACCACAATCTCCACGCTCTCCGCATTGTCGAATCCTTCGAGCACCGCTATGCGCGCTTCCCCGGCCTCAATCTCACGTTCGAAGTTCGCGAAGGCATCGTGAAGCATTCGCGCGATTTCGAAAAGGGCGAAAATCCGGCGCTCGATGAATACCTGCCTGGGTTGCGCCCGCCGCTCGAAGCACAGTTGATCGACCTGGCGGACGAAATCGCCTATAACACGGCGGATCTCGACGACGCCTTTTCCGCCGGCCTGTTCGAAATCAGCGGCATTCGCCAGGCGGTCCCGGAATTCAACCGCCGCTACGAAGAAGCGGAAGGCCAATTCCCCGGCGCTACAGAGCATGAGCGCTTTCAAGAAACGGTGCGCGGATTGGTGGATTGGCTGGTCTCCGGATTCATCCAGGGAACCATGGAAGCGGCCGCGCAGGCGGGAGTATCGAGCATAGCAGAAGTGCGCCAATACCCGCGGCGACTGGCCACGTTCACGCCCGCCTCTCGAGCTACCAATCGCGAACTCAAACAGTTTCTGCATCACCAGGTCTATTATTCCGAGCTAATGATGGAGGAACGCCGCCGCTCCTCGCGCATGCTGGCGGAACTTTTCGAGTTCTACCTGGCAGATCCAACCAGGCTCCCTCCCAACTACGTGGAGTCCCTAGCATCGTCGCCGCCGCACCGCGTAGTATGCGATTACATCGCCGGAATGACCGACGGTTTCTTCCTACGCCAGTATCAACAAGCCCTAGCCAGTTCCTAGTTCGCGGCCCGCGCCAACCAGAAACCAGAAACAAGAAACCAGAAACCAGAAACGGGTTGTTGCTACGATAAAGGCGACGTATGAAATGCAAGATCTGCGAGACGCGCAAGCCGCGCCGTCATTGCCCTGGAGTGGGAGCCGACATTTGCTCCATCTGCTGCGGCAACGAACGCGAAGTTACCGTGAACTGCCCGCTGAACTGCGAGTATCTGATGGAAGCGCGCTTGCACGAGAAACTCCAACCGGTAAATCCCGAGCAGGTTCCCAATCAGGATATCCGCGTCTCCGAGGACTTTCTGCGCGAGCATGAGCCACTGCTCATTTTCATGGGCGCCAAGCTTCTGGACGCCTCGCTCGAGACCGCGGGCGCGGTAGACTCCGATGTTCGCGAAGCGCTGGATTCTCTGATCCGCACTTATCGGACCCTCCAAAGCGGCTTGTATTACGAATCGCGACCCAACAATCTCGTGGCCGCCGCCATTCATCAGAAGATCCAGGACGCCATCCAGGAGCTGCGAAAAGAGCTGAGCGAAAAAGGTTCCACCGCCATCCGCGATGCGGAAATCCTGGGTGTGCTGGTGTTTCTGGAACGCGTCGGCATGCATCAAAACAACGGCCGCCCCAAAGGCCGCTCCTTCATCGACTACCTGCGCGCGCATTTTCCGCAAAAACAGGAAAACCCCGAGAACGTTCCCTCGCTAATACAAGCATGACCGGTTTCATCGTCTTCGCGCATGGCTCCCGCATCGAATCCGCTAACCAGGCGGTGCGGGATGTCGCTGCTCAGATGGCTGCGTCTGGCGGGCACACCGTGGAATCCGCATTTCTCGAGCTGGGCAAGCCCGATCTCACCGGCGCCGTCCAGCGCCTGACCGCCGTTGGCGTCACCCACATCATCGTAATCCCATATTTCCTCACGCTGGGAACGCATCTGCAGCGCGACCTGCCGCGCCTGGTGCAAGCAGCCGCACTCTCATGCGGGAGTGATATTCAACTGGAAGTCACGCCCCCACTAGATGGGCATCCTGCCTTGCTCGACGCCCTTCTTGATCGCGCCAGCCACGCGCTCGCCGGCGAAAGGCAGCCTCGATGAAGGCGAGGTTGATCGAAACTTACGAGCTAGCCCCCCAGGTTCGCCATTTCGTATTCGGCGTGCCCGAAGTGGAGACTCTGCACTTCAAAGCCGGCCAGTTTGTATCGTTCAATGAAGTCTTGGGCGGCAAGAAGATCACGCGGCCCTACTCCATCGCCTCGCGTCCGGACGGAAATCGCTTCGAGCTGTGTCTCAACCTGGTCGAAGATGGAATTTTTTCGCCGTTTCTTTTTCAAATGAAGCCAGGCGATTCGGTGGAGATGAGCGCGCCGCTAGGCTTCTTCGTGATCCGAAATCCCACCAAGGAAGCTCTGTTCATCGCGACTGGCACCGGCATCGCTCCTTTCCGCGCCATGGCTCCCGACTATTTGAGCCATCCCCATGCCGCGCAGTTGACACTGCTCTTCGGGCTCCGCTACGAAAACAGTATCTACTATCGCAGCGAGTTTGAAGAGCTGGCGCGCCGTCATCCCAATTTCAATTTTTGGCCCACCCTCAGCCGCCCGGAATCATCCTGGGAGGGACGCACCGGCCACATACAGGTACACTTGCTCGAGGCCATTGGCGACCGTCGCGATTTGGATGTCTACATCTGCGGTCTCAAAGCCATGGTGGACGACGTGCGCGCCATCCTGAAGGGACTGGGCTTCGATCGCAAGCAGATCATCTTCGAGAAATACGACTGATGAATCGCACCATAGCGCTGGCAATCGCAATGGCCCTGCTGTTCGCCGCAACGGTAGGCATCCTGCTGAACGTCATGCCCGGCCCGCACAAATCCACCGACTATCTGGTAATGGGCGCCGCCGCCACGCTGTTGTGCCTGGTTCTGCTATTCGTGGTCCTATTCACCAGCCCCGCAAAACCAGAGACCAAAGAAAAATCCGACCCAGACTCGTAGCTGTCGAATTCTCAAGATCCTAAGGCGTCAGCCAGTAGGTTACTTCAGATCCTCGAGTAGGTTACTTCAGCTCCTCCAGTAGGTTACTTCAGCTCCTAAGGTTAAACCTATTGGGCCGCCGAGTGGGGCAGCGCCATGCGCTGCCATCCAGCACTAGACCAAGGCCACTTCACGGCCTCATCAACAAGCCCCGCATTAACCGGATTGGCCTCAATGTACCGAATAATCGATCTCCGCTCCTGGTCATTCCGCACCCAATGATCGAAAGACTCATCCTGCCAAAACGCTTGTCCCGTACGCCCCAGAACTGCATTCGCCGCCCGCGCCGTTCCACTCTTGACGTTCATCAGAGCTTTGCTAAGCTCTATCTCCGGCCGCAAAAGAACATGGACATGGTTAGCCATAACTACCCACGCCAATAGCTCATAGAACCGCCATCGGGACATGCCCGCGATCAAAACTTCGCTGACACATTCAGCCACTTGCGCATTCTTTAACCAAATCGGACCACTAGCCGCGCGATCCAATTGTCGATCAATGGCGACGAACGCCGCACCGGCCGACTGCGAGGAGCTAACCGTCTTGGAAGAGGGCCAGGAATCGTACAGCCGCCAAGTAACAAAGAAGTCAGCGTTGGTTGGATGCCAATGAGGAAGCCGGCGAGTATAAAAGCTCACTCCAATTAGTGGCAGCGCAATCAAAAGATCTCTTCGAGCGTTGAGCAGTGTTGTGTTGGCAGCCCCAGTGGAGCAGCGCCATGCGCTGCCATTTGCTACCCCAGACCCACGTTCACTCTATCCGAGGCAGCGCATGGCGCCGCCCTACCGCACCAACTTCGCCTCCACACTCCGCAACGTCTCCTTAGTCTGCTCCAGGCTCGCAAATTCCATCCCCGGTAGCCGCGCCGACGCCGTGCCCGCAGCTACCGCCCACCGCACGCAATCCGGAAAATCTTTTTTCTTCGTGGCCGCCCAAACGAATGCAGCCGCCAGCGCGTCCCCCGCTCCGATGGGAGAAAGCGCATCGATGCGCGGCGGCAGAGCCTCCAACAAATGATGATCGTTCAACGCCACTACCCCGCGGCTGCCCAACGACAACAGCACAGACTCGGGTCCCATCGCTTTGATCCGAGCGACAGCGTCCATGAAATGTTGGCGCGTAATCAGCGCGCGATTCAATAACCGCTCTGCCTCCGGTTGATTCGGCATCACGACGGTTGGTCCAGCTTCCACGCCGTGCACCAGCGCATCGCCATCCGTATCCAGCAGCGTCTTCACCTTGTGCTCGCGCGCAATCTTGATCAGCTTTGCGTAAAAGTCGGTCGAAACCTCCGGCGGTATGCTTCCGCACAGCATCAGCCAGGATGCGGACTTCAGCCGAGTCTCCACCGCCTTTTCGACAGCCGCCAATTCCTCGGCTGAAATCGGCGGACCCAGTTCGTTCAGCTTCACGGTCAGCCCCTGCCGGTCCGTTATGGCGAAGTTGATTCGAATGTCATGGCTGATGCACACCACCTTAACCGGAAAGCCAGACTTGGCCAGCAGCTCTTCGAATCGATTCCCGTTCGTCCCGCCTGAGGTCACCACGGCCACCGTCTTGGCCCCAAAAGAATGCAGCACGCGCGAAGCATTGATGCCTCGCCCGCCGGCCGACTCGTTGCGCGAAAGGATATACGCGCGGTCTTCAAACACCAGCCGGTCCACCAGGATGTTGCGATCAATCGCGGGATTAACTGTGAGCGTGAGTATCAATCCCTCAATCTTAACCTGCACGCCCAACCTGGAGTGTTAACTTGAATAATGCGTAGCCACCCCCATTTCAAAGCCTACCTGGCCCTCGCCGCGGTCTGCTTTTTTTGGGGCACCACTTATCTCGGCATCCGCATGGCGCTGGAGTCGCTCCCGCCCTTGATGCTGGTAGGTTTGCGATACACCATTTCAGGCTCCGTTCTCTTGTTGGTCGCCTTCTTCGCCAAAGCGCACCTGCCTTCAGGCCGCGAACTTTTCTACACCGCGCTCTACGGCATTATCATCATCGGCATTGGAAACGGCTGCCTCGCTTTCGCCGAAGTGTGGATACCGAGCGGCCTCGCGGCGTTGTTCATCACCACCTCGCCCTTCTGGATGGTCGGCATGGAAGCGCTCATCCCGGGCGGCGATCGCTTGCATGCACCCACGCTTCTCGGAATGTTGGTCGGCTTGGCGGGAACTTCGCTACTTGTCGCGCCCAACGCCATCCAACAAGGTTGGAGCGGACCCTCACTGAGAGGCTTCCTCGTGCTGCAATTCGGATGTTGCGGCTGGGCCTTTGGATCCATTCTGCAGCGCCGGCACGTCACTAAAGCGCATCCCGTAGTCAGCGGCGCGGTACAACAATTAGCCACCGGCCTGGTTTTCATAGGACCCGCGCTGTTCACCAAAACCCAACCAATACACTGGACTCCGCGCAGCACCGCAGCCGTGCTTTACCTGGTAACATTCGGATCGGTAGTCGGCTATAGCGCTTACCTCTACGTGCTGGACAAACTACCAGTCTCAGTAGTGAGCATCTATAACTACGTCAACCCAGTGGTAGCTGTCTTTCTCGGCTGGCTGTTCTACCGCGAGAAAATCGGCATCCGCGAGCTGCTCGCGATGCTGGTGATTTTCGCCGGCGTAGCGTTGGTAAAACGCTACGGCCGCCAATCGCGATAGCATCGGGCACTACATTTTATCCACGTCCTTACCGGAAAGAAACACGACAAAATGAAAATCACCGCAGTACTTTTGGCGGCCATCTGCTTGACCGCCTGCAGCTACAAATCTCCTAATGCAGGGCACGAAATTGTCCTGATTGAAAAGCCGATCATCTTCGGCCACGGAGGAGTTGATCCCGAATCCGTCAAAACCGGGCTCACAATTACTGCTTGGACCACCCAAGGCGTGGATGTTCCCATGCAGCCCATGAAGTTCGACACGAATTGCCTGACACCATGACCTCGGACGGTGTCCCGATTGCCTTCCACGCCATCATGGTCGTGCAAGTGACGGACTCCGTCAGCCTGATCAAAACTTCGGATCAGACTCGTACGCCAACAACGTCGAGGAGCAGTTCAAGATCATGGTCCGCCAGGCCGTCCGCAAACGCGGCATGAACGAAACCGCGATCAGCACCACCGCGCTCGATAGCATCAATGCCGAGATCCACGACAACCTGATCGCGTTCTTCAAGGACAAAGGCCTGCCCGTGAGACTCATCACGATGACTGCCGGGAAGGCCAATCCTCCCGATGCCATCAAGCACCAGCGGATTGACACAGCCGCGTAGGAGCAGCGCATCCAAACCGAAAAGCAGACCAAGCTCGCCGAAGACCAGCGCAAAATGGCCGAGCAAAGCCGCGCTGACGCCGACAACGCTTACCGCGAATCCATGCACCTGTCACCCGAGCAATTCATTCAGTTGGAGGCCATCAAGATGCAAGCCAAGGTCTGCGGACCGGCGGGCAAGGTCTGCGGACCGGCGGGCAAAGCCACTTGCACGTTCATTCACTACGGCGGCGCAACCCCTGTCTACAATCTCGGCAAGTAACAATCCGCGATGAGCCACACAGCGTATGCTACGCTGGCTTTTTATGCAGCTTTCCGCCATCTTCATCGGCCTCGGCGAACAATCCTTCACTTCGCTGCTGCGCGGGATCTCCATCGGGAAGCTCAAAACCTACCAGCTCTACGACCGCATGAAGGCCCGCCTGCATCTTGCGAAGCTCAACTCCGAAACAGTTCGCAAGGCCGAACCACGCTTCTGGGCCCGTCTAGCGGAAAATGACGACGACTTCGCCAGCGACCTTTCGCAAGCCATCCTGGTCTCGCATCTGGACATGATCAAAGCGGTGCTTGACGATCTCGGCATCCCCAATCAGGACGGCTTCTTCGACAAAGACATCGACGGCTCGAAGTACTTCACCGAGGGTTGGCAACACAAAACGTTTGAGAAATTCAAGGAAACTTATCCTCCAGCCGTTCTGCTCTTCTACATCAACCATCTGGATTGGGAAGTCTCCAAGGCTGAGAAAATCTTCCAGCCGGGCGCATAAGGCATGAGTAAAGATTTCTTCGACGCCATCCGCGCCGGCGACCTCGCCAAAGTAACCACCATGCTCACGGCCGACCCCACATTGCTCGCCGCCAAGGACGATAAGGGCAACGACGCCTTCGTGACCGCGAAATATTCGCAGCGTAACGACATCGCGGCATTGCTTCTCGAAAAAGGCCTACAACTCGACATCTTCGCCGCCTGCATGGCCGGTGCGAGTGATCGCGTGATCCAATTAATCGCGAGCGACCCGGCACTCATAAATAACTACAGCCACGACGGCTGGACCCCGCTGCATCTGACCGCCTTCTTCGCCCAACCCGCCGTCGTCGAATTGCTCCTCGCCCGTGGCGCCGACGCCAACGCGCGCGCAAAAAACGGAACAACCAACATGCCGCTGCATGCCGGCGCCGCTGGCCGGAATCTGGATGTCGTCCGCGCCCTGGTGGAACAAGGCGCCGACGTAAATGCCCGCCAGGAAGGCGGATTCACCGCCCTACACTCCGCCGCGCTAAATGGCGACCTGGAAATCGCCCGGCTCCTCATTTCGCACGGAGCCGATGTGCAAGCGCGCGCATCCAACAACCAGAACGCCCTCGACCTCGCGCTCACCAAAGGCCATCAAGCTATGGTGAACTTGTTAGATGAATCCGCCGCCCAGGGGCACGGAGTTTCCTAAGTAGTGCTCGAAGATCAAATCCAACAACTCGAATCCGACGCCTTGGCGCGTATCCAGGCCGTGCAGAATCCCGACGATCTCGAAACCGTCCGCGTCGACGTGCTCGGCCGCAAAGGATCGCTCGCGCAGATCAACATCGGAAAACTCAGCCCCGCCGAGCGTGGCCCCGCCGGCAAAGCCCTCAACGCCGCGCGGCAAAATATCGAAGCCGCCTTCGAGTCAAGGAAGCAGGCGTTCGTCGCCGCATCGTTGGCCGAGCGCCTCCAAAAAGAATGGCTCGATCTTACTCTCCCCGCCCCCGGCCCACGCCCCGCGAGCCTCCATCCCGTCACGCAAATCCAGACTGAGATCGAAGATCTCTTCACCTCGCTCGGATTCGCGGTCTTAGACGGCCCCGAAGTAGAGACCGAATACCACAATTTCGACGCGCTCAACATTCCGGCCACGCATCCGGCGCGCGACATGCAGGATACGTTCTGGCTCACCGACGGCAATCTCCTGCGCACCCATACTTCGCCCGTCCAGGTGCGCGGTATGGAGCGCCTGGGTCCGCCGCTGCGCATGATCGCGCCCGGCCGCGTCTTCCGCAACGAAGAAGTGGACGCCTCGCACGAGCACACCTTCTATCAAGTCGAAGGCATGATGGTGGATCGCAACGTCTCCGTCGCCCACATGAACTACTTCATGAAGACGCTGCTCAGCGCCATTTTTCATCGCGAAGTCACCGTCCGCCTGCGGCCCGGATATTTTCCTTTCGTGGAACCCGGCTTCGAACTCGACATCCGATGTCTCATCTGCGGTGGTCCCGGTTGCCCCGTCTGCAAGCAGAGCGGCTGGGTGGAGCTGATGCCCTGCGGCCTGGTGCATCCCAACGTCCTGCGCATGAGCGGCATCGATCCGGATCAGTGGGGTGGCTTCGCCTTCGGCCTGGGACTCACCCGCCTGGCCATGATGCGCTACGCCATCGACGACATTCGCCTTCTCCAGAGCGGCGACTTAAGATTCTTGCGACAGTTTTGAGCGCCCATGAAATTCTCCTACAATCTTCCGTGGCGCACGCACTCTTGCGTGCCGCGTTCACACTCATGTGAACGCCATGGGAATAACTCTTCTTCCTATTGTGTTCCGAAGAGTGCGAACACGGTACCGAAGAGTGCGAACACGGTACCGAAGAGTGCGAACACGGTACCGAAGAGTGCGAACACGGTACCGAAGAGTGCGTGCGCCACCGGCGTTTTCAACGGACAATGAAATTCTCCTACAACTGGATTCGCGAATTGGTTCCCGGCCTCCACCAGAGTCCAAAAGAACTGATGCGTCTCATCACGATGAAGACCGCCGAATGCGAAGGCCTCGAACCGGCCGGCGCGCCGCTCGAATCAGCTTCCGTCGCGCGCGTTTCCGCCGTCGAATGGATCGAAGGCAGCCACAATCAAGTCGTCAAAGTGGATACCGCTCGCTACGGCGCAAAAACAGTGGTCTGCGGCGCGCCCAACTGCCGCCCCGGTATGTTGACCGTCTATCTTCCGCTCGCCCCAGCCGTGATCGCAGGCGTCCAAAGCGACGGCATGCTGGCCAGCGGCCTCGAGCTCGGCATCAATCGCGATCACACCGGCATCGTCGAGCTCGAAACTGAATTACTGCTCGCCCCCGATACAATCATCGAGGTCGACAACAAATCCCTCACCCACCGTCCCGATTTGTGGGGCCACTACGGCATGGCGCGCGAAGTAGCCGCCATCACGCATCGCCCCCTGCGCGATCCAGTGCACTTGGAACGCATTCCAACCGGCCATTCGCCCATCGACATAAAAATCGAGAACCTCTCCCTCTGCCCGCGTTACAGCGCCCTGGTTTTCGAGAACGTCACCGTCGCACCATCCCCACTTTGGCTCCAATACCGCCTGGAAGCCATCGGCCTGAACGCAATTAACAACATCGTGGACGTCACCAATTACGTCATGTCAGAGCTGACTCAGCCCATGCATGCCTTCGACGCGGAAAAACTGCACGGCGAAACTATCTTTGTGCGCAGCGCCCGCGCGGGCGAGCAAATCGTCGCACTCAACGACGAGAATTATCATCTAAACCCGTCCAATCTGGTCATCGCCGATGCCAACGGCCCCATCGCTATTGGCGGCGTCATCGGAGGCCTGCACAGCGCCATCGGCCCCACAACGAAGCGCATCGTGCTGGAAAGCGCCTGCTTCGAAGCCACCAGCGTCCGCAAGACCTCCGTCGCTCTCAAGCTCCGCACCGACGCATCCATGCGATTCGAAAAATCCCAGGACCCCGTGAACACCGTGCGCGGACAGGCGCGTGCCCTCGAATTGCTCGAACAAGTTTCCCCCGGCATTCGCCTGGTAGGCGGACTGGCCGAACGCAAAGCCGAATCCAAAAAGCCGCCAGTGATCGATCTGTCCGTAGACTGGATAGCCGTGAAACTCGGCCGCGCAGTAACGGCCCACGACGTCCGCACCATCCTGGAATCCCTAGGATTCCTGATCGCCGACAGCACTCCCGGACACTTCTCCGTCGAAGTTCCCAGCTGGCGCGCCACCAAGGATGTCTCCATCAAAGACGACCTGTTGGAAGAAGTCGGTCGCATGCTGGGCTACGATTCCATCGCGCCGCAAGCGCCGCTCATCGAATCCGTCGTGCCGCCGGACAATCCCATGCGCACCTTCGAGCGTCGTGTACGCAACATGGCGGCCGCGCAGGGATTCACCGAAGTCTCCAACTACTCATTCATCAGCGAAGACATGGCCCGCGCGTTCCACTTCTCACCCGAAGCGCACCTTCGTGTATCGAATCCCATCGCATCCGATCAAACCCTCATGCGTCTAAGTTTGCTGCCAGGAATCCACAAGAATATTCTCGAAAACAGCCGCCGTCTCAATTCTTTCCGTCTCTTCGAAATCGGCCGCGAGATTCACCCGTCGCGCGAATTGCTGCCGGAAGAGATCCCGCACTTCGCCGCAGCCATCTACAGCCGCGATGGCGACGGCAGCGCCAATTTGTTCGAATTAAAACGCCTGGCCGAATGCCTGATGCCAAATTGCGAAGTGCGGCTCACGGCAGCTCGCCCCTTCGAACACCCCGAGCGCGCCGCGGAAATAATCTGGCGCGATGAAATTATCGGCCGCCTTTTCGAACTCCACCCATCCCTGGGAGTAGAAGGCCGCGCCGCAATCCTGGACCTCGATCTAGCCTGCCTGCAGCGTCTCGACGTGCACGAAGTGCGCTACCAGCCTCTACGCCGCTTCCCCACCAGCGCCTTCGACCTTTCCGTAGTAGCCCCGCTGCGCGATCCCGCCGGCAACATCCAGCGCCTTCTCACCACCGCGGCCGGAAGCGACCTGGTAGAAATCGGATTCGTCCGCCAATACACCGGCGCCCCACTCCCGGAAGACCGCAAAAGCGTCTCCTACCGCCTGACAGTTGGTGCCCCGGACCGCACGTTATCCTCCGACGAAGTAACCGCAATCCGCACCCGCATAATCGAAGCCCTCCGCCAATCCGCCTACGACTTGAGGCTGTAGTGTGGGGCAGGTTGCCAACCTGCGGCCGATTGCCAATCGGCCCTTCAGGCTAAGTGTCGCGCAGATTTCTCCAGAGAAAGATTCAAGCAACAGAGGTTCTGCGCATCAGATATTTGTGAGCCCAGTGGAGCAGCGCCGTGCGCTGCTATTGCCATCTAGCCCACCGTCCTTCAGTCCCACAGCGTTTCCGGATGCCGATTCTCAAGCGTAATCCCCGACACAGGTTCGGACAGCCCATACGTCCTCCGACCCGGACACAACGTGATACCCCCGTCAGGATCGAGACTCACCGCCACCGAGTCTCCCTCGCGCAGCCGAGCCAGTCTAACGATCGCCGACGGAATCCGAACCGCGAAGCCGTCAGCCAAGTTCACCACGGTAACTTTGTGCATGTAGCTCCTTGGAGACCCGCGCATACATTGCATCCGGCGCGAGATCGATGTCGCCCGGCCATGCAACGGCGGCGTAATCATTGGACACTCGGTCGAAAAACTCCTCATCCAAAAGCGGCGCGAGCGCACCTGTCAGCTCTTCTTTTCGTAACTGAACACGCCCAGCGAGTCCGTCCTTAAATCGGAGAAAGAGGCAATAGCCCGGCTCTGGCCTAACTTCGATTACGTCCCAATACATACAAGCCGCCTCAACCCAGCGCGTTTAATGCCGCCGACGGAACAACCCGTCTCGCCGTTTGAATTCGCCGCTTCATTTCGCATGTGTATAAACTCCGAATATACATCATGAGCGCAGGCGCTTGTTATGATGGAGCAGGAACAAACCCATCGCCCGTTTTTGTGGCCAAAAGACGCGCTGACGACGCCACGCTGTTTGTACGATCGTATAGACCCGACCGACGATGTTTCGCAGGACATCTGCGACGAATCCCAGGACAAAGGCGGTCGAATGTCGACACAAGCACGGCTCGAACATCAAATATTTAAAGTTAAACAACTCGTCGAGGATTACAGAGCGGGACGCGTTGTTATCCCAGAATTTCAGCGGGAATACGTTTGGCGGCACGGTAAGGCACCACGCCTAATCGACTCGCTTTACCGAGGGTTCCCAATTTCGTCACTTCTTGTGTGGCAGAGCGGCGAGGAGGCTCGTGCACGCAGGCGCGATCCTCGGCCAGCACGATCCGCGCTTATGAATTGGCTCATTGACGGCCAGCAGAGGGTCATTACGCTGTCACGGACCTTGAATGGCGACGAAGGTATCGACGTCGTATTTCACCCGGAACAAGAAGAGTTCCGCCTTGCCAATGCGGCAACCCGTCAGGATCCGAACTGGATACGCGTCTCGGATGTTTTGGATGACGACCTATACCGCCAGCTTAGACGCAACCTTGACGGGAGTCGCCACGCCGACAAGCGCGAGGACGCCTAGAAGCGCTTCGGCGAATTTTAGACTACGAGATTCCCGTGGTCCGCATGGTCGACCACAGCTTCGACGATGCCGTGATAGCTTTTACTCGAATCAACACTTTGGGCGTCCGGCTGAAAACCGAGGACATAGAGAGCGCTCAGGTGGCTGCCCGCCATTCCGGGTTCATAGCTGAAGAGGTCGCGCCGTTCTTGAGCCACCTGAGGCAGCAGGGTTTCAATCGTTTGAATGTCATGCATCTGTTTCGCGCCTGCGCGTTTGTTGCTAAGCCAGACGGACGAAAGCGCACTCCGTTGCACGAACTCCAGCGCCGCGAGGTGGCCGCAGCGTGGAAGACTACTGAGAAGGCAACTGAGCAGGCCATTGGTTTGATCCGTAGCGAGTTTGGTCTCGTTAACATGGATATCTTGTGGTCCGGGGCGCTTGTAGTCCCAGTCATTGCCCTATGCGCCGCCACTGGGCCGCGGCGGCGGGATTCGAAAGAACTTGCTGGGTGGCTCGCGCTCGCGGCGCTTTGCCACAGGTACAGCCGTTCCACTGAGACAGCACTCGACCAGGATCTTCGAGCCTGCCGATCGTCAGACCCCATAGGCGGTTTGCTGACCAATCTTCGAAGCGTAAGGACGATTCTGACTGCGGAACCTAAGGATTTTTCGGGAGCCCTCGCGGACCGAAGCGGTCTGCTGGCACTCTATGTTGCCTGCATGAACCAAGGCATCCTTGATTTCTACACCGGAGGTAAAGTCGTTCTTCAGAACAATGTGGACCGGCACCACATCCTCCCCCGCGCACAGTTCCCCGAGGAATCGAGGTCAAAGGCCGACAATATTGCAAACATGGCCTTCATCGCCGGCGACGTCAATAAATCCATCGGGCAAGCCGGGCCCGAGGTGTATTTGGCGAAGGTCAAGACCGACGTCCTCTTAAGCCAGTGCATTCCAACCGACTCCACCCTGTGGAGGATCGACCAAGCTGACGGTTTCTGGCAGTCGAGGAGAGAGCTGCTGGCTAAGTCTTTCAACGACTTTATCGGCAAGGCCCTTCCCCAACGTCGGATCTGAGCAACAACTACAGCACGCCCGGCGTCGGCCCCTCCCAAAAATCACACAGGCAAGTGAATCATTTCCTCCGCATTTCCAACCAACGCCCGAAATCCTCACCGCCGGGCAACCGCACCACCCCCCAGACTCAAATCGGTACCCCATGTCCTCCCAACGAAAAATCAACTCCGCCCGAACCAACGGTGCAAAATCTCACGGACCCAAAACTAAAGCTGGCCTCGAGAAATCCTCCAGAAACGCCCTCACCCACGGCCTCTACTCGGCGACCATTGTCCTCGCGAGCGAACCCCGCGAACA
>JBEKJJ010000030.1:0-45647 GCA_050011295.1 Bryobacteraceae bacterium | reverse complement strand
GTGGGCGCGAACCTGGCAATCATCTGATCGAGCTGGGCGAGATCGGGAACATTTGCGGCGGTGAGGGCAAGCATGGGAATCAAGATCAACAACTTCTTCATTTCTTTTGTCATCCTAACACGGTGGTTTCGCGCTAGAATCTGATCAATGCGTGGAAACGACAAAGTCCTGGAAAACTTAGGGGAAGCTCTCAAGGCCGAGCTTACGGCCATTAACCAGTATTTCTTGCATGCGAAGATGAATGAAAACTGGGGCTATTTCCGGCTGGCTGCCCACTACCGGAAAGAATCCATCGAAGAAATGGTTCACGCCGAAAAACTCATGAACCGGATCCTGTTTTTGGATGGTACTCCGAACATGACCGACATCGGCCCTATCAAGATCGGAAAAAACGTCAAAGGGCAACTGGACAACGACCTGGCTCTGGAGCTGGCCGCCGTCCATCACCTGAACTCCGCGATCAAACAGGCCGTCGAGGTGGGCGACAATGCGTCGCGCGCGCTGTTCGAGGAGATCCTGAAAGACGAAGAAGAGCATGTCGATTACTTGGAAGGCCAGCTCCATGCGATCGGTGAAATGGGTCTCGAGAATTATCTGGCTCAGCAGCTTCATAAAGGCGAAGAAGAGGAAGGCTAGCGGCCCCGGCCTCGCGGTATGTTCCAACGCGACATTCACGACGGCGTTTGTTTGAAGCTGCTGGAAGAGCGGCACGCCCCAGCCGTCTTTGCGGTGGTGAATCGCGAGCGCGCCCACCTGCGCAAATGGCTGCCTTGGGTAGATGACACCACCGGTGTTGGCTATACGCTTAACTTCATCAAAACCTGCTTGCAGCAGTTCGCGAATAACGAAGGCTTAACGGCAGGCATCTGGTGCGGTGATGAATATGCGGGCACCATCGGCAGCCACAAGATCAATTGGCTGAACCGTAAAGTTGAAATCGGCTACTGGATCGCCGCGAAATTTCAAGGAAAAGGCATCGTCACGGATGCGTGCCGCGCGCTGATCGATCATGCGTTCGAGGAATGGAAGCTGAATCGCGTGGAGATCCATTGCGCGACGGGCAACAAGAAAAGTTGCGCCATCGCGGAGCGTCTGGGATTTCAACTGGAAGGGGTTCTTCGGAAAGCCCAGTTCCTGCACGGCAAATACGTGGACAGCAAGGTCTACGGAATGCTGGCGCGCGATTGGAAAAGAGCGGCTAAATAGGCAGCATGTCGAGCGCCGCCTGTAGCTCGCTCTGAGTGTGTTGATCGCCGCTGCGCGTCGTGCTCTCAATCCCTTTCTGATACATCTCGCGTGCGTCTTCAACGCGTCCCAGCTTTTCGAGCGCCTGGCCGCCATGGAAGTATGCGGCAGCGTAGTCCGGATTGTAGTGCAGCAAGACTCCGAATTCCGTGACCGCCTGCTCCAGCTCTCCATTCATGACGTGTTCCATGGCAAGGCCGTAGCGCGCGAAGCTGTCGCGCGGATTTTCGGCCAGCATGTTCCTGAGGATTTCCATTCGATTGGCAGACATATCTCTACGTGTTACTATACCGAGCGATGGCATGCCCGTACTTTTACCCGGTAGCCCGGTTCGAGTCGAGCGGATGGGTGGTGCCGCCGCGGCTGCCTCTGGGAGATCCCTACACGGGCGAGTGCCGCGCGGGGGATGAAGTGTTCCAGCCCGACGAGACAACACAGCGCCGGATCTGCAATCTCGGTTACGGCCGCAGCCGTTGCGATCATTTTCCAGAGCAAGCGCTGACCGACGCCGTCCGCTTTCATGTCGCCGAGGACGCCGGCGAGCTGATCCGCATTCAATATATCTTCGAAAAAGAATGCTGGCCCCAAGAACACGGCGTTTTCGAATGTCACAGCGCAACCGGAGACCTTTCGAGCGGACCTGACGCTCTGGTCCTGCGAAAACAGGCGTCCGCATTCGTCGAAAGCTATCTGCGAAGAAAGAGCTGACCTCCAGTGGATTCCATTGTTCCGGGCCGTTTTGTGCGCGAGTCTGTCTCGGAGTACTCCGAATTCGCGCTTCCGAACGACGCCAACACGCTGGGCAATGTTCTAGGAGGCAAAGTAATGCACCTGGTGGATATTGCCGCGGCGCTGGCCGCCGTCCGCCACTCCCGCTGCGCCGTGGTAACGGCTTCAGTGGATCACATGACTTTCCTGCATCCCATTCACATTGGGCAGCTCATCGTTTTGCAGTCCAGCGTGAATCGTGTTTTTCGGACTTCCATGGAAGTGGGGGTGCGCGTCGAGGTGGAGAATTTAGTTACGGGCGAGATTCGGCACACATCATCTGCTTACCTGACCTTCGTTGCTCTCGATCCAGGCGGCCAGCGAAAGCCGATTCCCTGCGTGATTCCAGAGACGACCGATGAGAAGCGCAGGTATGAGGAAGCCGAGCAGCGCAGAGCGTATCGATTGGCGATGCGGGAAAAATCGTTGGAGAAGAGGCGTTAGTGATCTGACGCCTTGTACATGTACTTGATGTTCGGCTTGAAGATGAGCAAATTGGGAGCGCCTTCGCGGTTGATTTTCAGGCAGGTCTTGTCATACCACTCGATAATGCCTTCCAGCGTCTCGCCATCCTTCAGTACGAAGACCATGGGTGTCTTCGCCTGCATTTGTTTCATGTAATAGAAATTTTCCGCGTTGGTCTGATCTGGAGGAGCGGACTTCTTCTGATGGTTATTGCGGCGGTCCCGCTGGTCCTTAATTTCGTTCAAGGACGGACGTATTAATTTACGATTGACAGACTCCACGGCAAGACTCCCTCATTCCAGATGATCCGCTCAGGTCCCGCACGCTAGGAAACTACTTGGGGCCTTTTGAAGGATTGCTTAGATGCTCAACTAAGCATTATTGAACCATAACGACGGTCTTCGCCGCAACCGGCGCTTCGTTACGCGGCAAGCCGGCGCAGTTCCACCACCAAAGCGTCCAGCGCAATGGTTTTCTGGATGTTCCTGCGCAGCAACTCGCCCAGTTCGTCCACTTTCTTGACTGCGGCGCGAATCCAGTCGAAGGAAACATGGGACGCCAGAGCTTCGATCTCAGCACGAATGTCGACGTTCCGAATTTCGCCCGTTTTTTGCGCCGCCAGCAACACATCCTCCAACAGCACGTAAAGAATATTGAGGAAGAAATCCAGTTTCTCTTGTTTGCGCCCGGACATCGCTTCGGCGTATTTCACCCATTCGGCGAAAGGCGCGCGTCCGGCCGCGGCTTGCAGAAGTTTCAGCATGGCGGAGCGGCGTTCTTCATACAGGTCCAGATCCATTGCGATTGCAAGCCCGGGGCTGCCTGCAGATAGCGTGATACGGCGTCCGGCATCGGAAAGGCCGCGCTCCGTGGCGAAGGCTTGCATCTCGGCAAGTGTAAGTGGGCCCAAGTGGAAGAACACGGCACGCGAGCGGATGGTGGGCAGCAGATCGTAGGGATTCTCGGCGGTCAGTATCAGGATCAAGTGTTCGGGAGGTTCTTCGAGCGTCTTCAATAACGAATTCGCGGCCTGCTCATTCGCGCGGTCGATGTGATCGATCAGGAAGACGCGCCGGTTCCCATGCAACGGTTTAAACTGAGCGCGCTCCTTCAGCAGACGCATTTGTTCGATCGTGATCTGGCGCAGCGGCCCGTCGGGCGCGAACGTGATGAAATCCGGATGCGTGGCGAACAGCAGCGGATCGTCGTTGCGCTTGTCGGCCGGCCATTTCTCGCGATCGGCGATGATCTCAGTATTGTGCTCCAGGCTGAGATCATCCTGTTCGATTTTCCCTGCGTCACCAAGCAGCGTGGCGGCAAACCGCCGGGCCAGTGTGGCTTTTCCCACTCCTTCGGCTCCATCCAACAAAATAGTTTGCGGGATGCGTCCCTGGCGCGCCATGCCGAACAGAACGTGAGCGATGGCGGAGTTGCCGTGGAAATTCTCGAACATGTGGCCATGGTAGCTTACTTGAGGAGGTGGACATGAAGAAACTCATTGTGCTGAGCCTGGCAAGCGCGTGCCTGATTTGCGCGCAGGCGCCGGCCTCGAAACAGGTCGAAGTATTCGGCCAAAAAATTCACTACCTGGAAGCGGGCAGCGGCCCGAACGTGATTCTGCTGCATGGCCTGGGCGCCGACGCGAATAACTGGGTGATGAACACGGCGGCCCTGGCCAAGAGCTTTCACGTGTTCGTTCCGGACCAGATCGGTTTTGGAGAATCGGACAAGCCACCGATCAACTATCGCGTCGGTACGCTGGTGGATTTCCTGGACGGTTTCTACAAGAAGGTTGGAATCACGAAAGCGACTGTGGTGGGCAACTCGTTGGGAGGCTGGACGGCGATAGCCTTCACGCTGGCGCACCCCGACAAAGTGGAGCGAATGGTATTGGTGGATAGCGCCGGCTATTCCTTCAAGAAACTCGGCCAACCGCAGCCAACTATCGAAACCATGGATAGCTTGAATCCCTCCACCGTGGAAGGCAGCAAAGCCGTGCTGGCTCTGATTCTGGCGAACAAGGCTTTGGCCACCAATCAGGCGGGAGAACAGTTGCTGGCCACGCACCTCAGGAGCAGAGACGGCTACACTATCGAGCGATTCATTGAGTCCATTCACCGCGGCGAAGACGTGGTGGACGGCAAGCTGGGCGCCATCAAAGTTCCAACATTGATCATCTGGGGGCGGGAGGACGCTCTCACCCCTTTGGCCGGAGGGCAGATGTTCGCGAGCGAAATTGCAGGATCGGAACTGGTGATTCTGGATCATTGCGGCCACATTCCTCAGTTCGAATGTGCAGCTCCGTTCAATGGAACACTGCTGAAGTTCTTGAACAGCGGGCAGCCGACGGCGAGTAAACAGTAGCTCAAGAATCCACGAGCCAGAATCCAGAATCCAAAGCCCGAATCGCCGCTGCGGGGAACTCCTGGATTCTGGCTCCTGAATTCTGGATTCTTCTGCCTTCCTGCGCTACAATCAAAATTCATGGCGATTGCGGTCCGCACATGAGGCTGGGAATCGATTTCGGCACCACGCGCACGGTTGTGGCTGCGGTGGATCGCGGGAATTATCCTATCCTTCCGTTTGAAGATCCGGACGGCGCGGTGGTGGATTGGTTTCCATCGCTGCTGGCGGTCCGGCACGGCCAACGGCTTTATGGCTGGCAAGCGTGGGCCTGCCAGCAATATCCGAATTGGACCATCGTGCGGTCGTTGAAGCGGGTGCTGCAAGATGCCGGCCCCTCCACCATCCTGCAGTTAGGCGACGAGCAAGTTCCGTTGGTCCAAGTGCTCCACGAAATGACTGCGGCGCTGCGGGCTGCGCTGCCGAAAGAACGGCTGGAAGTGGTGCTGGGAGTTCCCGCCAACGCGAATAGCAATCAGCGGTTTCTTACGGTAGAGGCTTTCCGCGCAGCCGGCTGCGATGTGATCGGCCTGCTGAATGAGCCATCCGCCGCTTGCATTGAGTACGGCCACCAAACCAAAATGACCGGCCTGATTCTGGTCTACGACCTAGGCGGCGGAACTTTCGACGCGTCGCTGGTGAAGATCGGAGAGAAAACCCACGAGGTGCTGGCCACCGAAGGGATTCCAACCTTAGGCGGCGACGATTTCGACGAAGTGCTCGCGGATCTCGCGGTGACGGAAAAGGACCGCGATGAACTCTCTCAGTCCGAGCAGTTCCGTTTGTTGTTGGAATGCCGGATGAAAAAAGAGGCTGTGCATCCCAACACACGCAAGATCGTTCTGGATTTGGATAATGTGCGCGAAGGTTGGGGCACTGTAACCGTGCAGGCGGCCGATTATTATGAGCACTGCCGGCATTTGGTGGAAGAGACATTAAACGTGGTGGAAGATCTGCTGGTCAAGAACGGTAGCAGCGATTTGGAAGCCATGTACGTGACCGGCGGCGGCAGCGAGCTGCCCATCGTGAATCGAATGCTGAAGGAACGCTTCGGCAAACGCGTCCGTCGATCGGTACATGCGCGCTCGGCGACCGCGATCGGGCTTGCGATTCAGGCCGACCAGCAGGCCGGCTACGTGCTGAGCGACAAATTCTCACGCTACTTCGGCGTGTGGCGCGAGAGCGATTGCGGGCGCGGCGTGTTTTTTGATCCGCTCTTCACCAAGGGCACGGTACTGCCGCGTTCCAGTCAGCAGCCGCTCGAAATCCGGCGCGAGTATGCGCCGGTGCACAATATCGGCCATTTCCGGTATATCGAATGCACGTATCTGGTTGACGATGGACAGCCCGGCGGCGATGTTACGGTTTGGGATGAGATTCGCTTTCCGTTCGATCCGGCGCTGCAGGCTTCCGACGGTCTGCCGGTGGAGCACTCCGAGGCTGTGACATCACAGAGCATCGAAGAACGATATTCAACCGATTCCAGCGGAGCGGTGATGGTCACCATAACGAATCTCACCGCCGGGTATTCGCGGCAATTTCGATTGGGCCGATGGGCGTCGCCGGAAGCCACGCCGGCCAAGCCCAGAGTTCGCCATCGAGCGTACAAGCCAGCATCGCTACGGGCCAAGCGTAGCCGCGGATGAGCGAGTTGGTCGACCGGATTCGCCAGTCGAAAGTCTACGACTTGGCTCAACCTTATTTCGTGGGGATGCCGCATTATCCAACGCATCCGCCGTTTCTTTTTGGACTGACCAAGAAGCATGGCGACCTGGTGGCGGAAGGCGGTGTCAGCTCGGCCGCCGATTCCATCGCGCTCGGCAGCCACGTCGGCACGCACATCGACGCGTTGTGCCATTTTTCCTGCGGTGGGAAGCTTTTCGGCGGCATGGAGGCGCGGGCGGTGCAAAGCGATGCCGGCGGCGTTCGCGAGCATTCGGTGGATCTCGTCGAGCCGATCCTGCGCCGTGGCGTATTGCTGGACATGGCCGCGCAGATGAATATGGATGCGTTGCCCACCGATTTCTCGATAACGCCAGATCATCTGGAAAAAGCCGCGCAAGAAGTAGAAATCCAAAATGGCGATGTCGTTCTGATACGGACCGGCTGGGCGCGTTTCTGGAACGATGCCGCGCGTTACATCACCGGCGGCTCGGGAGCGGTTCCATGTGGTCCGGGCCCAGAACTCGACGGGGCGCACTGGCTGAGCAAGCACGGGATCTTTGCGGCGGGCTCCGATACTGTGGCCTTCGAAAAGGTGCCATCCGGGAGCATGCCCGTTCACGTACATCTGCTGGTGGAGAGCGGAATCCACATCATCGAAGCGCTGAATTTGGAGGAATTGGCGCGCGATCGTGTTTATGAATTTGTGTTTGTGGCCGCGCCGCTGAAGATTCGCGGCGGTACGGGATCGCCGATTCGTCCGCTTGCGCTGGTCTGAGGGCTAGCCCGCCAAGGCGGTTAGCGGCTTCCAGCCGCGTCCGCCGCTTCAGGATGCAGTCCGGAATGCGGCTTGACGCCGCTGTCTTTCCACGCGCGCAGCTCGGTAAATCCGGCCGCAATCTCGGCGGGCAAAATGGCGCAGTGTCCATCGTGTTTCACGTACTGCTGCACGAACATGGCTTGCGAACCGGTTTGCTCCGTCAACTCCGGATAGCGGTTCGGAATGCGGACTGGGACTAGCGGATCGTAACTCGTATGAATCGCGAGCATCGGATGAGTCAGCCGACCGGTGGGAGTGTACCAGGCGCGAATATATTCCGAGGCGTGCGGATCGGCCTTGTAGCGCTTTACTCCGTCGTTGAGAGCGTTGTAATCGTCGGGGCTCTCATAAATCACGTCGCGATTGTCGAACGGATTGCCGCCGGCGCGGCGCTGCAGGTCGAGCAGCATGAAGGTGATAAATGTCAGCGTACCGGCCAGATCTTTCGTATTGTGAGCGCCGGAATAGCGGAGCAGCGCGGCGGCTTTCTCGGGCGCCGCGTCGATCACCGCTTGAAGCTGCTTGGCGGCGTCTGGCGTACTCTGATAATCCGCTGGAACTTTGTCGGCCGGCGGCAGCGCGCCGGGGAAATAATAATCAAACACCACGCGAGCGTCGAATGCGCCGCGCTCCATGAAATATGTGGTGGGCGCCAGAGGGCCGCACAACGCGAGGCCGGCGTCGTACGTAGTGGGGAAGCGTTCCATGAACATCATGGTCAGGAATCCGCCCATGGAATGTCCCGTGATGAATGTTTCCTTGGGCTGACCATATTTGGAGCCGAAGTACCTGCGTAGCGCTTCCGTGTCCTCGACGGCTTCCTGAATGGCCCAGCCGCCGGCCGCGTATCCGGACTCCGCGACGGCGTAACCCTGGTCGGTGAAAACGGCAAGCACCGGAGGCAGCGTGCCTTCCTTGTAGGTGACGGCGATGGGGCTGTATCCATGACAGTACATCACCAAACCGCCGTTCCAATTGGCTGGAATATCAATGCGGAATTTGGCACCGTTGATTTCGCCCATCTCGACTTTGGGTTCGCCCGGCGCAGCCGCGCAGAAAGTTGCGCAAGCCAAGAGGGCAGTGATTAGTCTCATCGTGGAGCCTCCTCGAGAGTTACCGAAAGTATAGCAAGCAGGTGGCCAGGCGGCAGGATGCAGGCGGCGGCAAGCACCGCCGGATTACCGGTCTCTCCACTGCCTCCTGCCGCCTGGCGCCTGCCGCCTGGTCAATATCGCTGCAAAAAGCCGCCCAACTCCTGCCCCATCGCCTTCCGCTTTGCGATGCACAGGTCGATTTGTTCCAGGGTCTGGGCGAGATTTCTGGGGCCGCCGGTGAAGGATTTTACGCGATCCGCGAAGAATGTTTGGACGGCATCGCGATGAGATGCATCGCAGAATGCCCCTCCCACAAACGGGAGGTCCGCGGCATAGTCCTCCCCCACTTCGCGCGGGATCACCGTCAGGAGCTTGTCGATGTTTTGCTCGACAAATTGGAAGGGCAGGTCGCGCGTTTCGGGATAGGCACGAGGCCCGAACAGCAGCGCAAAGAACGATTCGCGGGCGTCAAACTCCTTGGTGAGCATCAACGCCAAAGCCCGGCGCACGATCTCCGGATTCCGGAATCCGCCCAGCGCGCCGATGATCAATTCGCGCTGGTGTTGATTCTGTTCCTTCGCCGCAGCCTCGTGCAGGCGATCGAAGAGATCGCTCGTTCCAAATTCCGCCGCCGTGCGCAGCACCGGGGAAATCATATCCGGATCAATGCCGTTGCGGTCGCTCAGCCATTTCCGTGCTAGCGGCTCGACGCCGGCTATCAGTTCGCGCTGTTCTCCCACGCCCGCCACAAAAGGCACCAACTCCTGCCGCAGCAAGCGCGTGTCTTGGGTTTCATCGGGCTTCGCCACCCACCCCAATTCCAGGGCCCGCTTGCCGAACACTTCACGGATGAACTGCGCGCCCTTCTCGCGCAATTCCTCGGGTACGGCGCTGGTCCTCAGGACTCCCGCGATGTCCATCACCTTCGATACAATTTCCCGGTTCGGATCCTGGCTGAATTCGGAAACCAGATCCAGCGCCGCTCGCGGAGATATGTCTCCGCTATTCATGAGCGATTCCACGTTGCCGAGCACGCCCACGCGTTCCGCCAAGCTGAGATGCGATCCGTGATCGGCCAGCACCTTGTCCAGCAGGCCGTTCTTGTAATCGACCTGGTAATAGCCGTTCTCCCCGTCATTCGGCTCCAACCAAACCGGGCAAGTCTTCGCAGATGCCAACACCATACGGGATCGAGGATCGGAAAGCAGCTCGCATTGACGATGCTTCGTGCTGCCGGATTCGTACGCAACGCAGATCGGAATCAGCCAGGATTGCTTGCCGGAACCCGGGGAGCCGATCGGCAGCAAACGCTTTTGCGACAACTCCAGAGCCGGTTTCGCCGTGCAATCCAGCGCCACCGAAACCTCGGGAAATCCGGCTTGATTCAGAAAAGTGTCGAACGCAGGCGCGATGTCGTGGCCGGCCGCGGCGCTGATTCCGGCCTCGAAATCCTTGGCCGTGGCCGCTCCCCAGGCGTGTTGTTTGAGATAAAGCTGGATGCCTTTCCGGAATTTCTCTTTGCCGATCCAGGTTTCAAACATCTGGATCACCGCCTCACCCTTCTGATAGGTGATGCCGTCGAAAGCGTTTGCGATGTCATCGTTCGATTCGATGGGCTGCCTGATTTTTCGCGTCGAAATCAAGCTGTCTTCGCCCATTGCAAAAAGCCGGTCGTTCACCATGGTCGCGTCAATGTGCCACTCCGGCTTCCACTCGGCAACGATCTTGTTTTCCATCCAGGAAGCGAACGCCTCGTTCAGCCAGATGTCGTCCCACCAGGCGGTGGTCACGAGATCGCCAAACCATTGATGCGCCATTTCATGCGCGGTAACGATGGCACACTCACGCCGGCGAGCGATGGTGTCGTCCTCAGGTTTCGAAAGCAGCAACGTCTCGCCGTAGGTGATCAGCCCGGCGTTTTCCATCGCAAAATTGCTGATGGGCATTACGATGGAATCCAACTTTTCGTAGGGATACGGAATGCCGAAATAATCTTCCAACAACTTGAGGAGCTCCGGAATGGATTCAGCCGCGTACTTCGCGTTGACGCCCTTGCCGCGCGGCGTGATGATGCGCAGCGGCGTCTTGCCCAACTTCCCCGCGTCGACAATGTCGAAACGGCCTACCGCCAAAGCCACCAGGTAACTGGGCAGCGGTTTGGATTCCTTGAATTTCACCGCCCGCATGCCGTCCGGTTCGTCGGCGTGGGAGACTTCAGGCGAATTCGCCACAGCGACATCGTCCTTGGGCACGTGCAACGTCAATTGCCACGGGACTTTGAAACCCGGCTCATCGAAGCAGGGGAAGGCGCGGCGCGCGTCCGTTGGTTCGAACTGGCTGTAGACGTACCACTGGTCCGCTTCTTTCATCTGAAACAAGCCGGCGCTGCTGTTCCGGCTGATTTTACCCTGGTAGGCGACGTGAAGAATGCCTTTTCCCGAAACCGGGTGGTCAAATGAAAATCCGGCAAAATCTTTTCCACCGTCCAACACTTCGGCTTTTGACGGCGCTCCGGATGCCGGCCGGAAGCTGGCCTCCTGGATCTGTAAATCGGATGCGTTTAGCCAGATGACCGGCGTCGCGGTGCGAATGTCGATACTGATATCCACAGCGCCTCGAAACGTATCGCGATCTGGAACGATGGTGAGATCCACTGCGTAGCGGATCGGCTGTACGTTATCCGGCAGGCGCAGCTTAGGAGGTTCCAGTACAGGTGCGGCCAGAGCAGCCGTGAGGGAACAAGTAGCAAATAAGACGAACAATCGCATGTTTGTGGAATTTAAACTCTAACTTCTACCGGCGCCGGCACGATTTCAACGGCGCTCTTCTGCAGCCACACCACCGACAGAGCGCACAAATAAAGTCCGGCGCCCACCAGCACGGTGGCGCGCAACCCGATGTGTATGGCGAGGAAGATTGCGGCCGCTGATCCTAATACGCTGGATGCCGCATTCAAAGCCCAGGCCCAGCGCACGGCTTGCGGGAAGCGCATTTCGAGCCACGTCAGGCCGGTGGGAAACGGGATGCCCATCAGGAACGCTGCCGGCGCAATCAGACAGACGGTCACCAGGATCTTCGCTTCCAGGGGCCAGCCCACGCCATATTCGCTGATAGGAGACGCAGCGAAGGCGATCACGGAAACAGCCGCCGCCACGCCCATTAGAGTGATGATCAAACGGCCGCGGTGTGCGCCGCGAATTATCCGTCGGCTATAAAAACTTCCCAGCCCGCTCCAAACCAGCATGGAAAAAACGATCACCGTTAGGGCATACGTGGGATGGCCGAGGAACAGAATGAACTTCTGAATTAAGGCCACTTGAATCATGATGTACCCGGCGCCCAGGCACAGGAAATACAGCAGGAATCCTCTGAGGCCCTTTTCAACCGGAAGCCGTGCGCGGAGCAGCAGCGGCGGCAGCGCCAGAATCACAACGGTGGCAACCACGCTCACTCCCAACAACTCGAAAAGCAGCGGTAGCGCGTGATTGATCTTCGAATCCGCCGCGTCGCCCGGCATGGCGATGTATTTCCATAGATCGCGGGTTTGAACCGTATAGAAGAAAAACGGCCGGTCATCGTCGATGGGTGAAACATCGAATGGGTAGTTCGCAAGGAATTTGTCCGGGTCCGGACTCAGAAGAAACTGCGAAAACGCATTGTCCAGTTTCTCGCCGGGCAGATACACACGCTGTAAGTGGCCGTTTCCACTGGCTGACAATGCTCGTGAAATATCGGTGCTGGTGGCGGGCTTGCGAAAGATCACCACCGTATCCTGCGAGCCCCAGCCATTCAACTTCTCGGCATCCGCCCGCACCACCATAATATGCTTGGACGGCTCAGTTTCGCCCAACTCCGCCAGCGCCGACCGCGCCAGCGAGAGCAGACGTAGGGATTCGCGCGGAGGATCGAAACCCCAGCGCGTGAAAGCCATCAATCCGTCGTCGGTGAGATGCTCGAGATAATCGCGGAAGGCATCCGTGGTATACAGATTATTCTCGGAAAGCGCGAACGCGCCCGCCGCCGTAGAAGCCCAGGTATCAACTAGGGTAGCTTGCAGAACCTGATATTTCTCCTGGCTGTGGCGCACAAAACTCCGTCCGTCTTCCACAAACAAATGCACCTCGGGACGGAAATAGAGGCGATTGCTGAGATCCGGAAATCGCTCGCGCATGATGGTGTTCGCGATAATCGGATTGATCTCAACCGCGGTGACATCCTTGCTTCCCGAACCGATGGCGCGAGAGACATCCCAGCCGCCGCCCGGTCCGATGATCAAAGTCTTCGCGCCTGGCCGTAAGACGTACGGGAAGCCCGGGCCCTGACTCAGCAATTTCTCTTTCTCAGCGGCCGTGAGATGATCCAGATCGAAGCGCGGAACACCGGTGGAAGCATCCGCATCGATGAGGATTGAGGCCCGCTGACCGGGCTTGTTCACCAATCCGATTCGCGAAAAGCTGTTCCACTGTACGAACTGCTCCTGGGGAAGCGGCATACCCTTGGCGTAGTGAATATCGATGGGATGCAGTTTCCAGTTGTAAACAATCAGCGCGACGAATCCGAGGGCTAAGACCACGGCGGCCACGCGCCCACGCAGCGTGCCGGCCAGGTTGTACCAGATGGCCGCCGACACGGCGAACAGAACGGAAGTGGCCAACACCGTGTTCGGACCGCCGAATTGGTTCAACAACGGCACCAGCGCCAGGCATCCGCCCGCGGCTCCGAGCAGATCGAAGAAATAGACCCGGTCCACCCGTTGGATGGCTTCGGCGACTGCTAACGAGACCACCGCCCCGGAAAAGAAAAACGGCAGCGCGCTCGCGAAGAACACCACGGCTAGCGTGCCGTTGTCCATAGTCGTGCGCGAGAGGATGAAGATCAGGCACAGCACCACCACGAAGCTGTTGAGAACTGCCAGCGTTCCCAGCTTGAAATATATATTCTGTTTCCAGCCCGCTATTACGTATGAAAATACGCCGCCGGCGCCCAACCCGAACAACGCGATAGAGATTGCAAGGAATGCGAAATGATAATAGAAAACCACCGAGAAGATGCGCGTCAGCGACAGTTCCAGGATTAGAGTGGAGAGCGTGGTAAAAGCCACGCCCAGGTACACTTGCGACCACCTGGTTCGACTCGAATCTGCGGATGAACTAATGCGGGGCAATTCCCTATGTTAGAGGATTCGTGCTGAAGTTCGCATCCAGCCGGCCGCCGGAGCATAAAGCGTGACATCCGGCGGCCCAGCTCTTCTTCCCTAGAACTTCAGACGGGGATGAAGCCGCACGGGTTGCGACTGCCTGCTACATCATTGCCGCCGGAGGCGCTGGTTCATCCGGATGCCCAGCATTTGCCAACGGTAAACGCACCAACAGGAATCCTAACAACAAGATGACGACGATTCCGAACAAATACGAAGGATCGGCGAAGATCTTGGGCAGCGGCCACTCAAAAAACCGGAAGGCCGCGATAACCAGGCCCATCAGCGATTCACCGGCAATCAATCCGGACGCGGTGAGTATGCCCACGTTCTCCACACGCGCCCGTTGGGCTTCGTTGAGACCCGATTTCTTCCGCTGCGAATCAGTGAGCCAGCGAAACAGCCCGCCGAGAAAAATTGCAAACGTGGTGTTGATGGGCAGATACATTCCCACGGCCACCAGCATGGGGCTGCGAACTTTCACCATGATCATAACGATGCCAAACATCACACCCACCACCACTAACGACCACGGCATATCACCGCCAACAATACCCTGCGCAAGCGTAGCCATAAGTCCGGCTTGCGGAGCGGAGAGTTTGGGATCGCCGAACCCGCTGCCGCCGTTTTTGATGTTCGCGGCCTGCAGAATGTAGAGGGGCCAATACATGGCCGCGCTCGCCACCACCACGGCAATCAACTCGGCGATCTGAATCCGCCGCGGCGTTCCCCCCAAGATGTATCCCACTTTGAAATCCTGCAACAGTTCACCGGCGACGGCCGAGGAAACACAGGCTACCGCCGCGACGCCCAAAACAACAGCCACGCCGCCAGGTCCCGACACACCCAGTGAGACCATCAGCAACGCGGCGATTATCAGCGTCGTCAGAGTGAGCCCTGAAACCGGATTATTGGTAGAGCCGATCATTCCAACCAAGTAACCCGACACGGTGGCAAAGAAAAAAGCAATAATCAGCATGACCACGGCAGCCACAATGCCAGCCAGCGCTTGGTGAGCCAGGTAGATGTAAAGCGCGATCATCACCAGGAACATTATTGCGATCAAGCCGAATACCGTTTTCGAGCTCATGTATTGTTCAGTGCGGCTAGTCTCGCGGGCGTCGGCGGCGCTCACCTTTAGATCGGATATGGCCCGTCGCAGCCCATCGAAGAGCCCCTTGCGCATTTTGAATAAAGTGAACGCCGCTCCCACCATCATTCCGCCCACTGCGATGGGCCGCACGATGTAGCGCCACACCGCGTTCGCGATTCCGAGCCAGGATTCGTCCGTCGAAACGCCGGGCAGAAAGTCCCGAAGACGAGGTCCCAGGAAGAAAATCAGCAGCGGGACTAGCAGTCCCCAGGCCAGCACGCCACCAGCAAAATTCAGAGCCGCAAGCTCCGGACCGATGATGTAACCAACTCCGATGTACGCTGGGCTGACTGTTGGGCCGGATGCCATGGTGACGCCACCTGCCGCCAAGGCTTTCTTGGGATCGCCCAACTTCACGACGCTCTTTCCGATCTGGCCCACCGGCAGGAAAAAGTTCTTGTCGGGCGCAAAGAGTTGGATCTCTCCCAGGAACTGAATCGCGGCGCCCAGACCGATGTTGTAGAACAGAAATTTCGCAGCTTCCGCGCCGCGCCTTCCAGCTTTGTGGATTTCTGAAGCCGCCACCGATTCGGGAAACGGCAACTCCGGATCTTCCACCATCACTCTGCGCACCAGCGACACGAACAGGACGCCGATAATGCTGCCGACTACCATGAGAGCCGTGGATTTCCAATAAGCATCCTTGGGAGCGAAGGATGGCCACGCTCCAGCAATCAGGAACGCCGGAAGCGTGAAGATTGCTCCGGCCGCCACTGATTCGCCGATGGACCCCGCTGTACGCGTGATGTTTTCTTCGAGAAGCGATCCTTTGAAAAGCCGCAATACCGCCATGCCAATCACCGCGGCTGGATACGTAGCGGCAATCGTGATCCCCGCGCGCAGGCCCAGGTACGCGTTCGCCGCGCCCAGGATCACTGTCAGCACCAGTCCGAGCAGCAGCGCTCGCAGCGTCAACTCGCGCATCTTCACGTGCTCGGGGACAAATGGGCGAAACCGCGGTTGTTCGGTCATCGGTTCACAATCATATCAGGAGATGTTCGTGGGACGGGCAATCGTGCCTGCCGTCAGGCGGTGCCCGAGGCTGCTCCGTTGGAACTAGAATAATCGAATGACCCAAGCAGTGACGCAGTGTCCCGTGGAAGAAGCCATCCAGATTATCGGCGGCAAATGGAAGCTGCTGATCCTACGGTCGCTGCTGTTGAACGGTCCGCAGCGTTACAACGAACTGCTCCGGACGGTCACTTCGATCAGTGCGAAAGAACTCACGCGAAACTTGCGTGAACTGGCGAAAGCCGGGCTGGTAGAGCGAGGCTCTGGGACAAGCCGGATGGGCGGGTACGATCTTACGCAACTGGGCAAGGGCCTCTTGCCGACTTTCAAGAAATTACTCACTTGGGGGAAGCGGCTGCTGGCCTCGCGGTAGATGTTTTACGCACATTTAAGTGCGTTGACACACCATCGAAGGCAACGAGAGAATAGATCCACTCATCATGAAAGCCTTCGCCGTCGAAACTTCTATTTGCGCCACTCCAGAACGCATCTGGGCCTTGCTCACCGATGCCGCGGGATACGCTCGCTGGAACAGTACAGTCGAAAAAGTCGATGGAAACATCGCCCCGGGCGAACGTGTCTTGGTGAATGCAAAGATCAGTCCTGGCCGTGCATTCCCCGTGAAGGTAGCTGAATTTGAACCGCCGCGGCGCATGGTTTGGACAGGCGGCATGCCGCTGGGACTTTTTAAGGGTGAGCGGACCTTCACGCTCAAGCCGGCCGCGAACGGGTTGGTGAGGTTTTCGATGCGTGAGGTGTATACGGGTTGGATCGCTGCGCTGATCGGACGTTCCATTCCAGATCTGCAGCCTGTGTTCGACCAGTTCGCGAGCGATTTGAAACACGCCGCAGAGGCGAGTTAGGAAGAAGGATGGCAGCTAAGGGAGGAACTAAACAAAATCCATGGAAATTGAAAACACCGCCTGGAACATCCGCGTTTGAAGCTTATAGAGATGCAACCTCGGACCCACCCGCGCTGGTGATTCAAGTGGGGACAACTCAACTGCGCTATCACTTACGGTGCATTGACGATTTGCATGCCATGTTGAAGGTGAATGGTGACTGGATGCCGCTCGGAAGCGCGGACGAGCAAAAACCCGCCGCGAAAGGTACGGTGGAGGCGTGGGGCAGATCGCCGAATAACCCGGTGGGCGGCTGGTACGGCCTCAAGAAAGGCCTACGCGGGCGGTTCGGGATGTACGTTCCACCGGTTTTAAAGGAGCTCGGGTTGGAAGAGGTCGAGGAGAATCCGCGGAATAATCGGATGCGGGCGATTTGAAGGGCGGACGTCGCGACAGTCAACCGGGAGTGCGGCTTACTTTTGAGAGTCGCCTACTGAACGATGATCGACGCGGTATTCGGACTCGAGTAGCTTCCCACCTGCAGCACCATTTGATCCTGACCGCTCGAGGCCGCCGCCGGCACTCGCACATTAATCTGGATCAAACCCTGTACGAATCCGGGGGCCGCTCCTGCATAAAGAACGTCGGCGGGTATGCCGTCGATGAAGACATTTACTGGAAGTACCGGCACACCATAAGGCGCGCTGGAAGTTATTTCGCCGGTGTTCCCGGCCGGATTGGTTTCACCAACGCCAGTTGCGTACAGCGAGACGACTGAACCTCCAGGCGCTGGATCGCCGAATGAATTTATCTTACCGTCGGGATTGATGATTACTCCGATACCGCCGCCCGTGCCGTCGCGGGAGTAAAGAGCCGGAGCCGCTGGAGCTACAGCAATCGGAAAATTCGCTGAAAACTGGCTCCCGTTTTGAACCTGCACTTGAACAGTGGCGGCCGAAATACCAAAAGGCACGACCGCGCCCACCTGATTCGCGGAGGCGTAGAGCAGCGGCGCGGCAATACCATCGATGAATACCTTGGTGTGCGATATCTTGGTGGTCAAGTGACCGGTGTCGTCAAGCTGCGATCCCTCAATTACGTCCGGCCCGAGATTGGCGCCATACACGGCCACCAACTCGCCGGGGGATATCGCGCCGCTTAGGAAGCTGGCGCCATTGGTTATCGCAGTGACTAGCGGTGGGCCGGTCTCCGTCGCCGGCGTGCCTGCGTTCAGCAAACCGTAGATCACCAGCTCGTTCGAAAACGTCGGCACGTATACTCGGCCATTCGCCACTGTGGGAGCGACAAACTTCGCATACCGGCCCAACGCGTCGGTGGGGACCATGTCGCTGTTCCAGAACTCTTGAGTCAAATCCGACGCATTCAGGGCGTGCAGTGTGCCCGGTTGTTGGCTTAGGTAGTAATTGGCGACCGCGTACCACAGAATCGCGCTTCCCGGATTATTGGAATCCCCCGAAATCGCCAGCCCAGCGAAGAGCGTTGGATTAGGCGGTGTAAGTTGAGACACCGCTGTCGCGCTGAGTTGGCCGTTGGTAATCTGAAAAGCGCTGAGCACGCCGCTGGTTTCCTGCGTGTACACAATTGAGCCGGTCGGATTGTTCCAAAGCGCCGTAGTATGCGTGCCGCCTTGATTGGCTTGGATGTTCTGCGACGTACTGGAATTCTTTGGCTCCAGATGCCCCATCGAATCGCTCTTGATCAGAAACAGATCGCCCGACTTGCCGCTGGTGACTACTTGATTCGTACTCGGAATCAGGATTGCGCCGGACGAACCAAGATCCGAATCGTTCTCAGTCAAATCGGCGTAGGTGTTCGGTGTGTACCAATCCAACAGACTAAGGTCAGCTCCGGAAAATTTCAGAACCGATTCGGCGAAGTTGACTGAGCCGTCATAATCGCCGTTGCCCGTGGCAACGTAGAGATTACCGTTAGCGTCGATCGCGGGCGCGCGCCCGGAATGCCAGATGGATGCGCCGTAACCATCGGGAGACGTCGTCATGAACGAAGTCTGCTTGAGTGTTGCGGCGTCGTAGCTCATCAGCCAGCCATGCCAGTTGTCCAGGTCAGCGCGCGAACCGAAACACAGATACACCTTTCCGTTGGCGAGCGCCAAGCCGGGCCGTTGCAGCTCGATGGCTGGGTCAAAGGTCAAAGTACCCGCGGTGTTCCCCGCACCGTGTCCCGGAACGGAAGCAGAAATCACCACCGGTCCACCCAGCATTTCGCTCCCGTCGGCAAGCGACAACGCATGTAAGCTGAACATCGGCGTGGCGCCATCGAGAGTGTCCGAGGCGATATACATCACCTGCCGCGTCAGATCAATCACAGGCGTGCTTAGGACGCCAACCTCAGGGAGAATGTCAGTAAAGTTGAGAACCCAGGAAGGAACCGACGGGCCAAAATTCACGTGCCACAGAGGAGTTGTGGATCCCGGCAGATCGGCGTCGATCGCGTAAACGCTGTTGTGCATGGTGGCGATGAACACAACATTGTGCAAGCCTTGCCCGGTGATCTGTACACCGGACGCATAGAGGGGCTGCGTGTAGATTTCTCCATCCACCGGAAAGTAGCCAAGCTTTCCGAAACTGCCGGTGGTCACGTTTTGCTGGTTGAGGATGGTTTCCTGCAGATTCGAATTAGTTCGCTGGTTGTCGTAGTTCGCCGTGAGAACGTTCACTTGCGCTGCGAGAGAGGTGGAGAGAAGCAGCCCCGCGATAACGCACTTGGGGTATGGAATTCTAGGTGAACTGCCCAAGTTAATATTCTATAGCCCACGCGCTGAGGATTTGCAAGTTTTTGTAAAATGCGCCGCTAACTAACTAACTGGTGGATAGCCTGGAGTTTTTCCCACAGCGCACGGAGTAAATCCAGGCGCAGCGCATTCGGTCCATCGGACAGCGCTCGCTCGGGAGCTTCGTGAACTTCAAGGAACACTCCATCTACGCCGGCGGCCACGGCGGCGCGCGCGAGCGTCGGAATGAATTTCGATTCTCCACCGGAGGCGTGGCCGAGGCCGCCGGGAATCTGAACGCTGTGCGTAGCATCGAAAATCACGGGCCAGCCGAATTCGCGCATGATCGCGAGCCCACGCATATCCACCACCAGGTTGTTATAGCCGAAGGAAGATCCACGCTCGGTGAGCAGGATCTTGTCGTTGCCCGTGGAAGCAACCTTTTCGGCCGCATTTCGGATGTCGTGCGGCGAGACGAACTGGCCCTTTTTGATATTCACTGTACGCCCCGTGCGTCCGGCCGCCAGCAACAGATCGGTCTGTCGGCATAAAAACGCTGGGATCTGGAGAATGTCCGCCGCTTCAGCCACTTTTTCAGCCTGCCCTGGTTCGTGAATGTCGGTGAGAACGGCGTAGCCTTCGCTCCGCAATCCCGCCAGTATCCGCACGCCTTCTTCTAAACCTGGTCCGCGATAAGACGCAAGGCTGCTGCGATTCGCTTTATCGAAGGAAGCTTTGAAGACGAAGGGCCCCGCGATCTTACGAATTTCGGCAGCCAGGAAATGCACGTGCTGCTCGCTTTCGATTACACACGGGCCGGCGATCAACGTGAGCGGTTGTCCGCGTCCGAACTTTGGGCCGATTGGGGAAGTGTTACTCAATCCGCGTGCGAGAACTGCTTAGGCCGCGCGCGCACCACTGGCTTGGCGCGGTTGACACGATGTTTATGCGCGGCGCCGATGAACGCGGCGAACAGTGGGTGCGGTTCCATCGGTTTGGATTTGAATTCCGGGTGAAACTGGCATCCCAAAAACCAAGGATGGTCCGGGATCTCGCAGATCTCTACATAAACGGCATCCGGAGTTTGTCCGGTGAGACGCAAGCCGCCTTCGGTCAGAACTTTCTCGTACTCGCGATTGAACTCGTAACGATGCCGGTGACGTTCGCTGATTTCGGGTACTCCGTAAGCCTCTCGCGCCAAGCTGCCGTCGGCCAGCAGGCACGGATAAGCACCCAGGCGCATGGTGCCGCCCAACTCGTCGACGCCTTTGAGCTCGCGCAGCTTGTAAATGACGCGATCGGGGGTGGCAGGATCGCACTCGGTGGTATTGGCGTGCTCGAGGCCACAGACGTTGCGCGCGAATTCGATCACCGCCGTTTGCATGCCGAGACAGATTCCGAAATAAGGTACTTTCCTCTCGCGCGCGTAGCGGATGGCCGTGACCATGCCTTCCACGCCCCGCTTGCCGAATCCGCCGGGAACCAGGATGCCGTCGAACTTGTCGAGATCGGGCGCACATTCCGGCCAATGCATGTTCTCGGATTCAATCCAATGGATGTTCACTTTCAGCCGGTGCGCAAGCCCGCCATGCAACAGCGCTTCCTTCAAGCTCTTGTAGGAATCTTCGTACTCGACGTATTTTCCCACCAGGCCGATGTCGACTTCGTCCTCCGGATTTTGCATCCGCTCCAGCATCCCGGTCCAACGGCTCAGATCGCGCGGATGGGCGTCGTCCATGCGCAACAGGCGCAGCAGAATCTCATCCACGCCCTGTTCGGCGAACACCAGGGGCACTTCGTAGACCGAGAGAACATCGGTGGCAGTGATGACGGCTTCCACGTCCACGTCGCAGAACAGCGCGATCTTCTCCTTCATATCGTGCGGGAGCGGACGCTCAGAGCGGCACAGCAGCACGTCCGGCTGAATACCGAGGGCGCGCAGCTCCTTGACACTGTGCTGCGTAGGTTTAGTTTTCAGCTCCTGCGCCGCTGCGATCCAAGGCACCAGCGTGACGTGCACGAAAGCGGTGTTGTCGCGGCCCAGCTCATGCCGGAGCTGGCGGATGGCTTCCAAGAAAGGCAGCGATTCAATATCGCCCACCGTGCCGCCAATCTCCACGATCACCACATCTACGTCGGCCGCCACTTTACGCGCAGCAGCTTTGATCTCATTCGTCACGTGCGGAATCACCTGCACCGTCTTGCCCAGGTAATCCCCGCGGCGTTCGCGATGGATGATCTGCTCGTAGATTCTTCCGGACGTCAGATTATTGCTTTGGCTGAGCTCGGCGTGGGTGAAGCGCTCGTAATGGCCAAGATCCAGATCTGTTTCAGCGCCGTCGTCAGTGACGTACACTTCGCCGTGCTGGAACGGGCTCATGGTGCCGGGATCGACGTTCAGATACGGATCGAACTTCTGCAACGTCACCCGCAGTCCGCGGCTTTCGAGCAGACAGCCGATGGACGCGGCCGCAATGCCTTTGCCAAGAGACGAAACCACGCCCCCGGTTACAAAAATGTACTTGGTCGCTGGCATCCTCACCTCTATTGTTTCAATAAAGAAGGTTCAAAGAGAGCTGTTACACGTTCGAGATCCTCGGGCGTATCGACGCCGAGCGATTCGTATTCGGTTTCGATCACGCGGACGGGATAACCGTTCTCCAGCGCCCGCAACTGTTCCAGCCGCTCAGCCTGCTCGAGGGGACCCACCGGAAGCCCGGAATAGGCAAGCAGGAACTCGCGCCGGAACACATAAAGACCAATATGTTTGTAATGAATTGCGCCGCCATATGGTATCGCGCATCGCGAAAAATAAATGGCATTGCCTCGCAGATCGCTCACCACTTTCACGACATTCGGATTTTCGATCTCGCTCGGATCCTCGATCCGCTTGCTGAGCGTCGCCATGGGGACATCCGGGTCCGACGTCAACGCCAGTACCGCGGCATCAATGGCCGTAGGATCGATCAACGGTTCGTCGCCCTGAATGTTGACGATGACATCTGCGGGGTCCGCGGAAGCTACTTCAGCCACTCGATCGGTACCGGAGCGATGATCGGTCCGGGTCATTTGAACGGGCGCGCCAAAGGATCGCGCCGCGTCATGGATCCGCTGGTCGTCGGTCGCGATAATAACTTTGGTGAGATATCGCGCCTGGCTAGCCCGCTCATAGACATGCTGGAGCATGGGCTTGCCGGCGATCAGGCTGAGGGATTTTCCAGGAAATCGAGAGGAGGCAAACCGGGCAGGAATTACGCCCAGTAATCTCTTCGGCACAATCGATCATATCATAGGCGGAGGTCGGTCGGGCAAGAATTCATATTGGCCGCGGATGAGCGCGGATGAACGCGGATATAAAAAAACATCGCCACGGGCCACGGGGGTATTATGAAGGCGTGAACTTGACGATCGACCTGGATCGCGAAGAAGACGGCCGCTGGATTGCCGAGGCGTTGGAACTGCCAGGCGTCATGTGCTACGGCCAGACACGCGAAGAGGCGATTAGCAATGCGGAGCGCCTTGCCATCGAGGTAATCGCGGATCGAATCACTCAGGGCGAGTTGCCATCCTCCGCCTTGCGTTTATCGTTCACCATTCCCGATGAGCAGCTGGCCGGCCACTAAGGCAAAGCGGGTTCTGGCTGCTTTAGAGCGGATCGGATGGCGGGTGAAGCGCCAGCGCGGCTCACATCGATTATTAGTACGGCCCAAGTGGTCGAATTACGAATTTACTTTTCACGACCAGGACGAGATTGGACCACGGATGCTCGCGCGTATCGCGAAGCACACTGGGCTGGAACCCGACGATCTCTAACCCGCGCCACCGAGCATGGCGGCTAGACTGAATAGAAATGCCCGTCGAGAGCAGAGTGGCGGTGAATGGCGTCGAGATCGCGCTTTACGAATGGCCCGGCCGGGATCCCCCCGTCTTTCTTTGCCACGCTACTGGATTCCACGCGCGCTGTTGGGACCAGATCATCGCGCAGCTTCCCGGACGGCATTGCTTCGCGCTAGACACACGTGGGCATGGGCGCAGCAGCAAACCGGCTCCGCCTTATGCGTGGCGGAACTTCGGCACCGATGCCGCTGACGTGGCAAAGTCGCTCGGTTTATCCGGAGCCATCGGCGTGGGACACTCCATGGGCGGACACGCAGTGACATTGGCCGCGGCATTGCGGCCCGCTTCATTTTCGTCTCTGTTGTTGATCGATCCCGTTATTCGACCCAGAGGTTCCTATGTTGGGCCGTGGCGCGAAGCCCATTTTGTCTCGAAGCGGCGCAACCGCTGGACCTCGTTTCAAGAGATGTTCGATCGCTTCCAGGACCGCGCGCCATTCGCCAACTGGGATCGGGCGGTGCTCCGCGATTATTGCGATTATGGATTGTTGCCCGATGGCGACGGCTTCGTGCTCGCGTGTCCGCCGGCGATTGAAGCGTCCATCTATGAGAACAGCCCCGCGCCTGAATCTAACATCTACCCGGAGATTGAAACAATCCGGATTCCGGTGCGTGTGGTCCGTGCCGGGAAGATTCCGTATCCGGGAGATGTAATGGGCAGATCGCCCACCGCGCCGGAGTTGGCCGCGAGCTTCAAGGATGGCTCTGATCTCTGTTTAACGGAATATTCGCACTTCATTCCGATGGAAGCGCCTGCGCTTACCGCGAAGCTGATTGCCGAGTCCCCTTGCTTACGGGCTTGAGAAAAAATCGGCATGCGTACGGGATTGGCAGGCGAAAGCGCCTGCCCCACGTTGACGCATAAGGATTTACGATTGGGTGGCGCAGGCGCTTTCGCCTGCGAACCGATTTTTTCTCAGGCCCTGACGCGCGGGGCTGCTTTACCATGGAGTGTAGTGACGATCGACGAACAGTTGAACTATCTGAGGAAGGGTCTGGCCGAGCTTATTCGAGAAGACGAGCTGCGCGAGCGGCTGATTCAATCAGAAAAAACCGGAAGGCCTCTGCGCATCAAGGCCGGATTCGACCCCACTGCGCCCGATCTGCATCTGGGCCACACGGTCCTGCTGCGGAAGATGAAACACTTCCAGGATCTCGGCCACACTGTGATTTTTCTGATCGGCGATATGACTGGGCTGATCGGCGATCCAACCGGCCGCAACACTACCCGGCCACCCATGACGCGCGAGGAAATCAACCGCAACGCCGAGACGTACAAAACGCAGGTATTCAAGATTTTGGATCCGCACAAGACCGAGATTCGTTTTAACAGCGAGTGGATGGAGCCGCTCAAGTTTGAAGACGTCATCAAGCTGTGTTCCAAATATACCGTGGCGCGATTGCTGGAGCGCGATTATTTCGCCAACCGGTTGAAGGAAGGAATATCAATCTCTGTTCACGAGCTGCTCTATCCGTTCGTCCAGGCTTACGATTCGGTCGCCCTGCACAGCGATGTTGAGATGGGCGGCACCGACCAGAAATTCAACTTGCTGGTAGCGCGCGAGATCCAGCGGGACTTCGGACAAGCGCCGCAAATTATCGCCACCGTACCGGTGCTCGAGGGCCTGGACGGGATTGAGAAGATGTCGAAGTCGAAAGGCAATTACATCGGAATCACGGAACCACCGAAAGTGATGTTTCGTAAGGTAATGGGGATTTCCGACGATCTGATGTGGCGCTACTGGGAGCTGCTTACCGATAAGGGTCTTGCTGATATCTCGGCGATGAAAACGGAAGAGCCAATGCAAGTGAAAATGCGTCTGGCGCGCCAGGTCGTCGGGGATTTCCACTCCGTGGAGGATGCCGCGCAGGCGCAGACGGATTTTGACCGCGAAGTGCGCTCGGGACAGGAGCCGGATGACATCGAAACCATTTCGATTCCGCCCGATGCCGGATCGAATCTCGCGAAGATTCTGGTGGCAGCCGGCCTGGCTGATTCTCGTACCGATGCCGAACGAAAGATTAAAGCCGGCGCAGTGGAGATCGATGGCGAGAAACATAGCGGCATGACAATTGGTCTACCGCCCGGCACGCATGTTTTTCGCGTCGGTAAGAAATGGAAGCGCATCCAAATACCCTGATGCTCAATCTTGCCGACAACCTGAGCCAGAGCATCGACGCACTACGCCAGCACAAGCTGCGCGCGGTGTTGACTACTATTGGTCTCACCATGGGCGTGGCGACGCTGATCACAGTGATGACCATTGTGCAAGGTGCGAACGTCTACGTGGAACAGAAAATCGCGCGGCTCGGCACGGATGTTTTCCAGATCGCGAAGACGCCGTTCATCGTCACTGATTTCAACGAAGTAATAAAGGCGCTGAAATATAAAGATCTGCACATGGAAGATACGCACGCCATCGCGGAGGGCTGTCCCGATTGCTCGCTGGTGGGCGCGTCCGTGAGCGGCACCGCGCGGGCCCAATATCGCGACAAGGAAATGACCGACATTAATTTCATCGGCCACACTCCCAGCATGGCGGATATCGATTCACGCACCGTTCTGCAAGGCCGCTATTTCACGGACAGCGAGGACCAACGGTCGGCCTATGTGTGCCTGATTGGCGACGATCTTGCGCAGCAGCTCTTCGGTGGCGCGAGTGCGGTGGGCCAGATAATCCGTCTCGATAATCAGGAGTTCACGGTGGTTGGCACTATGGAGCGAATCGGCTCAGTGCTCGGGCAGGATCAGGACAACTTCGCGATTGTTCCCATGAATACTTATCTCCGCATGCGTGGAACGCGCTCCAGCATCACGATTCAGGTAAAAGCCGCCGAGGGTCCAGCCTTCGGGAACGCGCAGGACGAAGCCCGCCTGGTTCTTCGCGCACGCCGTCATATCCTGCTGGGCGCATCGGAGGATTTTTTCATCGGCACCAAAGACAGCTACATTTCGCTCTGGCAAAGCATCAGCTCGGCATTTTTCGCGGTGTTCATTATGGTCAGCTCCATTTCGGCGGTGGTGGGCGGCATCGTCATCATGAATGTGATGCTGGTGAGCGTTACCGAGCGCACCAAGGAAATCGGCATACGGCGCGCCATGGGCGCTACGCAGCAGGACATTATGCACCAATTCCTTTCCGAGAGCGTGCTGCAATGCCTGGCCGGCGGCGCGATTGGTATTTTGTTCGGGTTCCTATGTGCACTGGCGTTGCGCACTTTCACGTCATTTCCAGCTTCGGTGCAAACCTGGGTCGCAATTCTCGGATTGGTGCTCAGCTCCATCATCGGGCTGTTCTTTGGTATTTATCCAGCGACGCGGGCGGCCAAATTGGACCCAGTGGTCGCACTGAGGACCGAATGACCCGCCACGAAGCAGTGGAAAACCTCCTGGTGGCCATGGACACCCTGCGCTCGCATAAAGTCCGCTCCGGGCTCACCATCCTGGGAATCGTGATTGGCGTCACCTCGGTCATCACGGTGGCATCCATCATCGAAGGCCTGAACCGATTTGTGCAGAGCAAGGTAGAATCGCTCGGCTCGCGCACCTTCTTCGTCAGCCGTCTGCCCGCCGGACAGGATCCGAATCGTCTACCGCTAAAAATCCGCATCCGGAAGTATCTCGACTTTTCGGACGCTGCATACTTGCGCGCCACTTGCCCTGACATCGCCACAGCCACAACTTTCGGCACGCGCGCGTTTTTCTTCGGCCAGACGAATGTTATTAGTTACGAAGGCCAGCGCGTGGAACGCGTGTTCCTGCGCGGCGCCGAGCCCGAGCTCTCCGAGGCCATTCCCGCGTACACGGTAGGACAAGGACGCTTCATCTCGCGCTACGATGAAGATCACTCGCGTTCCGTAGTGGTTCTGGGAGTGGACATTGCCGATTCCCTGTTCCCGCATTCTGACCCGATCGGCAAACAGGTTCGCCTCAACGGCCAGTTGTTCGAGGTGATCGGAGTTTTTGAAAAGGACTCAGGCTTTTTTGGCGCCGGTGGAATAAATCAATTTGCTATGATTCCGTTGAACAAGTTCCATAAGGATTATCCGGACACCAAGGAGTGGGCCATCGCGTTCACCGCGCCACGTGATGGCGACATTCAAAAAGCCAAGGACGAAGTGACCGAAGCGCTGCGCCGGCGGCGCCACGTTCCGTTCAAAGCGGAAAACGATTTCGAGATCATTTCGCCGGACTTCATCTCAGCCTTGTGGAACAATCTCACCGGCGCGCTGGTCGTCCTGACCGGAATCATCAGCTCGGTGGGCCTGCTGGTGGGCGGGATCGGAGTCATGAACATCATGCTGATCTCAGTCACTGAACGCACCAGTGAAATTGGCGTACGCAAGGCCATCGGTGCACGGAAGGCGGATATCCGGCTGCAATTTTTGATGGAAGCCACGGTGCTTTCCTGCACCGGCGGCGCTATCGGAATCACGCTAGGAGCCATCATCGCGTTTCTGGTGCGCAGTTTCATGCCGTCCATTCCAGCGACACTCTCTTTGCTTTGGGTGGTGCTGGGCGTTGGCATCTCCGTTGCGGTGGGCGTTTTCTTTGGATACTATCCTGCCAATCGCGCGGCGAATCTTGATCCAATCGTGGCCCTTCGATATGAATAGGCGCCACTTCGTTTGGAAGCTCAAGAATCGCGAGCTACTGGCTGGCGAGCGCACGCTGATCATGGGCGTGCTCAATGTCACGCCCGATTCGTTCTCCGACGGCGGAAATTATCTCGATCCCGACCGCGCCTTCGCCCGCGCCATTGAGCTGGAAGAACAGGGCGCTGACATCCTCGATATCGGCGCGGAATCCACGCGGCCCGGATCATCCCGTATTTCAGAAGCTGAAGAATTGCGGCGCTTGATACCCGTGCTGAAGCGCCTACATGGGAAGCTGACCATCCCGATATCGGCCGATACTTATAAGGCCGCAGTCGCGGAAAAATCGCTGGAGCACGGCGCGGAGATCATCAACGATCCCTCGGGGCTCACCTTCGACGCGCAACTGGCGCGCGTCACCGCCAATCACGACGCTGCGTTGATCCTGAATCACATGCGCGGAACGCCGGAAACCTGGTCCAAACTGCCTCCGATGAAGGATGCGATCGGCTCCATCCGCCACGATCTGGACGCATCGGTCCACCGCGCGGTGCACGCCGGAGTGGATCGCGCGCGCATCGCGATCGACCCGGGGCTCGGCTTCGGAAAACGCAAGGAACAAAATGCGGAGATTCTAGCGCGGCTGGGCGATCTGGCCTCACTCGATCTGCCCATTCTGATCGGCCCGTCGCGCAAGTCATTTCTAGCCGAGTTAAACAAATCGCCGGAGACCTCCATCGAATATGCCACAGCGGCTGCGGTCACTGCCGCGATCCTGGCAGGCGCGCACATCGTCCGCGTCCACGATGTGGCCGCCATCAAGCTGGTGGCGCAAGTGGCCGACCAGATTCTCAGCTCCGCTGGCACTTCGGACAGTAGTGAGTACCACGCTGGCCCACCACGATCCGGCGGATCGCCGTTCCGCAGGTAGCACACGGCTCACCCGCGCGTCCGTAAACCTGGTGCTGCAACTGGAAGCTGCCTTTTTGCCCGTCCGCATCCACGTAGTCGGAAATCGACGAGCCTTTCAGCCTGATGGCCGTTTTCAGAATGTCCACCATGGCACGATGCAGACGCGTGGCGCGCTCTTTGCTCAAACTGGATGCGATAGCGCGCGGATTAATACGAGCCTCGTGCAGAGCCTCGTCCGTGTAGATGTTCCCCATGCCCCGCAGGAATTTCTGATTCAGTAGCAGTGATTTGATTCCCGTTTTCCGCTTCTTGAGCCGCTGCAGAAAATCATCCAGTGGAATGTCGAGCGCATCCGGACCCAACGCTTCCGCGCGTTCCGGCAGCCCCGCGCTCCATTCGATCCGCCCAAAATGCCGGACGTCGTCATAGACGAGCAAGCCGTGGTCAAGTTTGAAAACGGCGCGCGCGTAGGGTCCGGACTCAGTATCCAGTAGCAGCTTGCCCGTCATCCCCAGGTGAATGGTGAGCACGCCTTGTTCCAGCTCCAGCACGATGAACTTGCCGTGCCTCCGGACAGATTTTACAAGCTGATTGCGCACCCTTCGCCGCAGCACGCTGAATTTCTGGCGCACCACATGATGCGAAGAAAACTGAGCGTCCAGAATGCGCCTGCCCGTGAGCTTGGGCGCCAGCGTTCGGACTACAGTTTCGACTTCGGGTAACTCAGGCACGCGATGCGGGGTCTAGCAGAATATCGTCCCCTTCCACTTTCACTGTGTACCGGTCCAGCTTAACGGCCGAATCAAAGTCGTTTTCACCAGTGCGGCAATCGTAGGCCCACTCGTGCCATGGACAAGTGACCAGGTTCTCCTGCAGCGTTCCCTGACCAATTGGACCGCCGGCATGCGGGCAGATGCCCCATAATGCGTGCAGTTCACCGCTCAGATTGCAGATCGCAAAGGAATCGTCGCCGAGGATAACTTCCATCACCGAGCCGGGCGGTAGCGCGGAGAGTGCGCCCACTTTCACGAATGCCATACAAGGAATGTTTTACCACGTTGCTAGTGCGGACGCCTAGAACATGGCGCGCGAGTAGACTCCGCCGCGCTCCTGCGACGCCAGGTAGCACTCCGCTGCGTATGTGGATTCTCCGGCTTTCAGATTCGCCGGAAAATCTTCCGCGCGCGCTGTTACGTCATTGGCCCAGTCCCTGACATTGCCCGTGCCCGCGTCGACGTGTTCGGGCGTCCCGAAGCTGCTGGCGCGCAGCACGCGGTTTCCGATCACATACCGCTGCGTGATCACCGCGTACCCTTCGTTGCCGCAATGTCCTGCGCCAACCGCGGCGCAGTCCGAGCTGTGCACCACGCGGATCTTGCTCAAAATGAGAACGCCTCTCCCTCCCCGAATATCCATTCCTAACCCTTCCGCCACTTTCAGCGCGATGTCCTGATTGGCCGTGTTCGAAAAATCCAAGCCTTGCGCGTACATGCTGGCTACGTCGCGGCTCACTTGATTGGCGTGATCGTTCCGGCTGGCGCTGTTGTTCACCAGCAGGACCCCAATCGCCAGCGGGACAAAAAAAATGGCGCCCAGCGCGTAGAGGGGAATCAATGTTCCACGCGGCTGTTTGGAGCGGGTAAGCATGACCTCAAGATCAAGGTTAGTTCAGTGAAGCGCAAGTTACCAGAGGGCATTCAGGTTCATTTTTGGAAGAATCCAACTTAGTACTGATGAATCATCGGTATCAGTCGTATACCGGCATGCCTCTACAAACTAACGCGAAGTTAGTTCCATGCTGCGTTGCTAACGCAGAGCTTTGCCCCACTCCGCCTCTTTTCGCAAACGCGGCTTCAGTATCTTGCCGCCCGGATTTCGCGGCAGCGCTTCTGTGCGGATCACCATGAATTGCGGGATCTTGAAATCGGCCAAGTGGCCCTTGAGGAATTCGCAGATCTCGCGCGGCTCCGCTCTCGAGCCTGGTTTGAGCACTACTACTGCTCCCACCTTCTCGCCCATCATCGCGTCCGGCACGCCCATCACCGCGCATTCGAACACCGCTGGATGCGCGCACAGCGCGTTCTCCACTTCCACGCAGTACACGTTCTCGCCGCCGCGGTTGACCATGTCCTTCTTGCGATCGACAATCTGTACGAAACCGTCTTTATCCACGCGCGCCAGGTCGCCGGTGTGCAGCCAGCCGTTGACAAACGTCTGCGCGCTGGCTTCCGGCTTATTCCAGTAACCGGGCACTACGTTCGGAGCGCGCACCAGCAATTCTCCGACGCCGCCCGAATCCGGCTCGAATAGATCCAGATCCACCACGGGCGCGGCGAAGCCGACAGAATCAGGGCGGACGTGCGCGAACTCGTGCGGCAGAAACGTGGCCACCGAGGATGTCTCCGTCAATCCGAAGCCGTTGCCCACGCGCGCGTTCGGAAACGCCGCCACGATGCGTCCCACCAGTTCCGGCGCGATCGGCGCGCCGCCATACATCACCCACCGGACGCCTCGTGTATCGATCTCGGAAAAATTCGGCTGATTGATCGCCATCCAATGAATCGCGGGTACCGACGTCAGCGAGTTGATGCGCTCCTCGCCGATGGCGCCGAGGAAAGCCTGCACATCGAAGGTCCGCATGATCACGGTGGCTCCCCCGCCTTCGCAACTGGTGAGCAGTTGGCTGTTGCAACCAGTGACGTGAAACAGCGGCACGCTCACCAGCGTTCGCACGCTGCCATCCATGGGGAGCGGCGCGATGCGCCGGCACGTTTCGGTGTTTGAAAGAAAATTCTCGTGCGTGGTCATGGCGCCTTTGGGAAATCCGGTGGTACCGCTGGTGTAGAAAATCGCCGCCAAGTCAGACGGCCGCAGATCTTCCACCACAAACGGATCGCCCGAAGGCAACGGCTGGCCGGGGAGAAAAACGAACCCCGATCCGGAATCGTTTACCACGTATTCCACTTCCGGCTCCGCGAAACGCGTGTTCACCGGGACTACCACGGCGCCGGCCATCAGTGTTCCCCAAAACGCGACGCACCAATCCAGACCGTTGCCCAGCCGGATGGCCACTCGATCGCCGCGCCCAATTCCAAGATTCCTCAGCCCACCCGCGAGATGCGCCGCGCGGTCCCATAGCAAACTGTAATTAACGCGTTCGCCGCCGATTTCGACAATCGCTTCGCTCCGGGGAGACCGCTCCACTGTGGCGCGCAACATTTCGAGCAACGAACTAGGACGGCCATCATAGTGAGCAATGCCATCCGCGCCGCGCGTGATACCGGATTGATCGAAAGGCCGAATCATCCTATTCAGTATGCATTCTGCCGGGCAAAAATGGCGCGCGGATTGTCTTCGAGCATCGTCCGGATCTGATCGTCAGTCACGCCGCGTTGCTTCAATGCCGGGATCACGTCGTTGTGGATGTGCAGATAGTGCCAGTTCGGCAGGATCGCGGGCAGATCACGCTCCGGCAGCCAATCGTTAAAACAAGCGGCATCGTGCGAGAGCACCATTTTGTCCGCGTGGCCACGCTCGCACATCCGCGCCACGGTATTCACACGATCTTCGAGCGGAAGGAAGGTGTCAATCCCGAAGCGATCCATGCCCAGGTATGAGCCGGCGGCGATCAGTTCCTCCAGATACGCGATGTCGGTAGTGTCACCCGAATGCCCAATGACGACGCGCGAAAGGTCCACGCCTTCTTCTAGGAAAACTCGCTGCTGCTCCAGCCCGCGTTTGGTTCCAGCATGCGTGTGCGTGGAAATAGGCACGCCTGTTTCCCGATGCGCCTGCGCTACCGCGCGCAAAACCCGCTCCACGCCTTTGGTCATCCCCAGCGTATCGGTGGCGCACTTCAGAATCCCCGCCTTTACGCCCGTGTCCGCGATGCCCTGCCGGATATCCTTCACGAACATGTCCACCATCAACTCCGGACCCTCCAGCAAAGTGCCGGGTCCGCGGAAATGGAAGTAGAACGGGATCTCGTTATAGGTGTAGATTCCGGTGGCCACAATAATGTTCACCGGCGTCCCTGCCGCCACGCGCGCGATGCGCGGAATGTAGCGGCCGAGCCCGATCACGGTAAGATCCACAACCGATTTGATACCGCGCGATGCCAGTTCATTCATCCGCGCAATGGCTTCCTGAATGCGCCGTTCCTCGTCGCCCCAAGCCTCGGGATAATTGAGCATGATCTCGGTGGAAAGAACAAAAATATGCTCATGCATCAAGGTGACGCCGAGTTGGGAGCTGTCGATGAGTCCGCGAACCGTGTTTACCATAGCCAGCTATCTAGCGTACTCAAAATCCGACCCGCCGTTCCAGCGATTGAAACCGGGCGTCCGCTCGCAGTGTGTCCCACTCGTACGCGACTTCCAGGGCGATCAGGCCCGGTGCGCGCTCCTGATACGCCTTTTCCAGCCACCCTAACGCCCGATCTCGATCTGGGAGCGCCGCGTAATACCGAGCGAAGTCGAGCGGAGAAATGTAGTTCTTTTTTGAGAAGTCCGTGAGGCTCGCCAAGGCCGCTTCCGCTTGCCGCCTGTTTCCGGAAGCAGCCCAAGCGTGAGCCACGCCCGACAAATATCCCCTACCGTAGACGTCTCGGAGCTTTTCGTAAGCGGCGATCGCTTCCGGCCACTTCCCCTGCAGTTCGTAACCGCGCGCGACGTAAAGGTAGGCGCCCGTGAATGCTGAATCCATCTCGAGTACACGCTCGGCCTGCTTGAGCGTCTTGTCTCCATCGCGCGCATCGCTGTAAAGCCATGCCAGGTGCATGGAGCCCAGAATATCCAGCGGAGCGAGATCAATGGCGCGCCGGTTCTCTTCAAGAGCCTCATTGAAGCGCTTCCGCATCTGGAAGTAATGCGAGTAATTCCGGTGATTCTCGGAGTCGTTGGGATTCAACTCGATGGTCCGGCGGAATTCCCGTTCCGCTCCAGTCCAATCCCAGTCGAACCAAAGCTTGATTCTGGCGAGAGCGCCATGCGCCTCCGCCAGGTTGGGATCCAGATCGAGTGCCTTTTGGACCGCGGCGCGCGCCTCCGGCGCCACCTTGACAGGGTCCGTAGATCCAATGTCCGCGCCGAGCGAAACGTAGCAACCCGCCATCGCCGCCCACGCCTCCCCATTGCCGGGCTCTTTTTCCACCGCTTGACGGAAATATCCGATGGCCTTCTCCGCCGCCGCGGGGTTCCTTCTGTTCCACAGGAACCGGCCTCGCAACAAAGCGTCGTAAGCCTCCGGATTGGCCGGCCGCCGTTTGGCGAGGTGAGCGTCCTCTTCCGGCGTTAGTTTCACTTTCACCTGATCGGCAATCGCCTTCGCCACTTGGCCTTGCAGTCCGATGATGTCGGTCATCTGGCGTTCATAGCTGGCCGCCCAGAGATGCCGATCCTGACGCGCATCCAGAAGCTGGGCGGTGACGCGCACGCGATCGCCCGAACGAAGCACTGAACCTTCCACCACACCATCTACGTTGAGCTCGGCGGCGATCTCACGCAGATTCTTCTTGGTGTGCTTAAACTGCACAACCGACGTCCGCGAGATAACGCGAAGCGAGTGGATCTGCGCTAGGTCCGTGATCAGTTCGTCGGTCATTCCATCAGCGAAGTAGTCCTGATTAGAATCGCCAGACAAGTTATCCAGCGGGAGCACGGCGATGGATCGTATTCGGGCGGGCGCGCCTTCGCGTGACCATCTCAGCCAAGCGACTGCGGCCACCAGCAGCAATACCGCCAGTCCGGCCACTGCCAGCTTCGCCCGGCTGCCGTAAATGACAGCGCTCCGCGCCGGTTCCACTGGTATCGCGATTTCGGGGCCGGAGGCTGGCTTCTCAATCGGCGCAATGAAGCGATACCCACGCTTCGGCAGTGTTTCGATAAACCGTGGCGATGCCGCGGAGTCATCCAGGGCGTCGCGAATCTTGGTAATCGCCTTGTTCAAACCGGTGTCGAAGTCAACGAAGGTATCGGATTGCCAAAGCTTTTGGCGCAGCTCGTCGCGCGTCACTAGTTCGCCGGATCGTTCCAGCAGCGACACCAGCACGCCAAAGGGCTGCTCCTGGATTCGGACCTTCCGGCCCGCCTTCCGCAATTCCCGGGTGTGGAGGTCGAGTTCGAAGACTCCAAAACGAATCGTCTGCGAATCTCCCGCCATGTTCAGCTAGTCTTTCCGCTGCCACGCAGGGAATGCGGGCATGTAAGTCCGTCGTGCTCAGCCTATTATACGGGAACCTGCATTCCAGGCAGAGGGAAGCCCCAAAGCATGGAAAGCCGCATCGAATGGCGCAATGCTTCAGACTCCCGTAGCGGGAATTCAAAGGAGGAGTCATGAAACTGAGGAACGGATTAATAGCGAACGCCGGATTGGCTGCGGTCCTTTTTCTAGGACTGTTCGCGAACACTTCGCGAGGACAGAACCAGCCAGGCGGCGCCTACGATGAAAAAGTTCAGCTCGGGCTTGCAATTGCGCCCGTTCCGCTGAAACTAACGGCCACGAACCAAAACATGGTTGGATGGGGCAGCTATCTTGTGAACGCAGTGGCGGACTGCAATGGATGCCACACGGCCAGCCCCATGGTCGAATACGCCTCCAGCCCATATTTTGGCCAACCGGCGATCATCAATGCGGCGACTTACTTGGGCGGAGGACAGGATTTCGGTACGCTGGGGCCGAACTCCACAACCCACATTGTGTCCCGGAACCTGACGCCCGATAAAACGGGGATGAGTGGCGGCCACACATTCGCCGAGTTTTTCCAGATCATGCGTACCGGCGTAGACCTGGATCATCTGCATCCATCTTGCTCATCCACGGTCATCACCAACTGCCTGCCGCCGCCATTTCAAGGCACGCTTTTGCAAATCATGCCGTGGCCCGTGTTCCAGAACATGACGGTGGACGATCTCACGGCCATCTATGAATACCTAAGCGCCATTCCGTGCCTGGAAGGTGGGCCGGGAGAGCCTCCGGTCCGCTGCCATTAGAGGGCCTGCCGGTACGTCGCCAGAAGTGGCCGCACCTGTATGGGCACGTGCGCTACGCGCGTTGGCGCCTACGTTACGTGCGGGAGCCCCCGAAGGCGTGGCTTGACTTCGGGGGGCTTTAAAGATTTACCTTGACACGCTTACCAGTGCGTTACAGAGTTAGAAGATGCCCGGCGAGCCAACGCCTCTCAAGGACGCAATTATCGTGGTGCTGAGCACTGTGTCATTGGTAGTAAGCGGCATTTCGCTTTGGGAATCGGATCAGAACAGGCGGTTATCCTATCAAACAGCGCAAGATGGAAAGGATTTGCAAACCAAGCTGACCAGGCCGTGGGTAACGGTTTCTGCAATTACACTTCTACAAACGAAAGGGCATTCTGCAATTGAATTTAGCTTGAATAACTCGGGCGCGAGTCCGGCAATGTTTTTAACAGCTTGCCCCATTCTCAGCACTTTGGAAGATGTCGGCATTTCCAAGGCAGTGGATGATTTTGAGCAAGAGGGAAGCATGGACATGAATACGCTCTCTCAGGGTCAGACGGGAAAATTGCAGATGGCAATTGCGCCTGGCTCGGAAATATACTCGGCGCTACAGCAGAGAAAAAATTTCCGTTATGCGATTCGATGGTCTTATCAAGGGATTCTCGGTACCAAGCATCGGGGGAAGCAGATTGGGCTTTATAACTTCACGGTGCAGACCTTCACGCTTGAAGGGCAGCCTGTCATGGAGTAGCGCTGCTACCGATCATGGCTTGGAGGAACCAGCTCCGCCTTACCCACCAACTCCCGCAACTGATCCTCGCCGCCAAATCCCACTTCGTTCGCGATAATCTTGCCGTCGCGTCCGATCAAAATGAAAGTTGGGTATGCCGTGACTTTATAAGATTCCAGAATCCCGGATTCGCCGCTCAGCACGGCCGGATATTCGAGCGGCGTCTTCTTAAGAAATTCCTCCACCACCTCTCGATCCTCTCCCGTATTCACGCCCAGAATCACCAGATCGCTGTCCTTGAAATCGCGCGCGATCTTTTCCAGAACCGGCATGCTTTTCCGGCAGGGTCCACACCAGGTGGCCCAAAAATCCAGCAGTAGGGGCTTGCCTTTCAGCTTGGCCAGACTGAACGTTTCGCCGCCGAGTGTTTTCACTTCGAACGCCGGCGCCGGCTTACCCGCAAGGTTGGCCTTAGCGTTGGCCATACCGAACAAGTTGAGTTCTTTTACTTCCTTCGCATCGGGCGGCGGTGTGAAGGTGAACATCGCTTCGGCTAGCGGCTGGTCGATTTTCATGTTCCTCTTCACTACCTTCTGATGCATCTCCACATCCTTGCCGCCCATCTGCATCTTCATGGCGAAAGTGAATTGAAGATCGATGCCCAGCTTCTTGTCGATCCACGATGTCATCACCGCGCTGGTCACCTTGGGCGGCGGAGCCTTGTCGTTCGGTCCGGAAGCAAAAGAGAACTCGGCGATTTGCATCTCCACCACCCAACATTCGTGTTTCTGTCCGTCGATTTCGATGGTCTCCTCGCCGGTAGTCTTATAGCTGGGATGGATCAGAGAAATGTCTGGAAGCTTGACGCCCATCACCGCCATTACCGCGGCCGGCCCCTGCGCGGCGGGGATTTTGGCGTACTGCTTGGCCATTGAGTTGTAGACCCAAGTGGTCTCGCCGTCGGAAACGTCCAGCATGCTCATGCTGCCCGTTTTTATTTCCATCCGAGTCTTGCCGGGGTTCAAGTACGCCACTCCGATGGTGGTCGTGATGGGTCCGGAAGGGACGCCCATCTCCATGGTCATTTCCGCCGTATATTGCAAGCTGTGGAAGCTCTTCGCAGCCGCTTCCGCGCGGTCATACAGCTTCTGCGCGTCGGGCAACGGCTGAGCCGCCCCAACGCACGCCAAAAGAACGAATGCAACGAAGACCCGCATGGCTGAAGTTTACTCCTCAGCCGGCCCAAGCGCTCACTCCATGCGAAGCGCTGTCAGCGGATCTACACGAATGGCGCGGCGCGCCGGTACCCAGCACGCCACCAATGCCACCATCGCCATTAGCGCGATGGCGCAGGAGTACGTCAGAGGATCGTGCGCGCTGATGCCATAGAGGATCACGCTGAAGAATTGTCCTGTCGCGAATGCTATCGCCAAGCCAACTGCTACCCCCGCTCCGAGCAGCTTCGCCGTTCGCGTTAGCACCACGCGCGCCACCTGCATGGGAGCCGCGCCCAAAGCCATCCGGATGCCGATCTCGCGTGTTCTTCTGGATACTGCGTAGGCCATGATTCCATACACGCCCGTGGCCGCGAGAATCACCGCCAATGCTCCGAACGCCCCAAGCACTACCGCTGCCATCCTCGCGGGGAACAATGCTAATCCCAGCGCACTGGTAAGGCTGCTGTCTTCAAAGACGGTGAGCGATGGGTCGATTTCGAGGACCGCGCGGCGCATCAGGCGCACGGTTTCGGTTCCCGGCATCGGAGAGCGCGCGATGACGGTCTGGTTTTGATCCCAACGCTGGGCTATCGGTTCAAAAATAGCAAGCGCGGGTGTTTCGCCAAGAGAGCCGTATTTTCCGTCCTCAACCACGCCGGCAATCTGAATCCATTTCCCGGTCGTGCTATGGCGGAATCGCTTGCCAATGGGATCTTGGCCAGCCAGGAACTGCCGCACGAAGGTCTCATTCACCAGAGCGACGGGCGAAGAGTCTTGCTTGTCGCGCTGATCGAAGTCGCGGCCGGCGATGAGGCGTGTGTGCATGGCTTCCAGATAACCCGGCGTTATGGCGTATATATTCGCGCTCGGGACGTCGCCTGGGCGCGGCTCCGGCTGGCCTTCGAGGTAAATAATGTCGCTTATCGAATCCGTCGGGGCTAAAGGCAGGCCCGAACTCATGGCAGCAACCTGAATTCCCGGCATCGCGCGTAGCTTATCCAAAAGGCGTCGCTGGAACTGGCGGCTGCGCTGCTCGTCGTAGCCTTGGCTGCCCAGATCGAGCGAGAGGACGGCGGCATGTTCGGGATGGAATCCCAGCTTCAAACTAAGCGCGTGCTGCAAACTTCGCACAACCAGAATGCTACCGATGAGCAAGACCACCGACAGAGCCACTTGGACGGTCACCAATAAATCGCGAGCGTTCAGCCGGCGGAGCTTCTCGGAAGGGGCACCGCTCTTGATGGCTTCCACCAACCCGGCGCGAGTGGATTGCAGCGCCGGCATCAAACCGAACAGGAACGCGCTCGCGATCGAGACAGCGGCCGCAAAAAGGAAGACCGGCGTGTCCATTCCGACGCGAGCGATCGTCAGCGTATCGATGGGCGGTCGCCACACGTTTACCAGGGCAGTGAGCCAGGCGGCCACCAGAACCCCCGCCGCGCCGCCCGCAGTGGAAAGCAGCAGGCTCTCCGTAAGAAGTTGACGTACGAGTTGGCCTTGGCTGGCGCCTAACGCCAGACGGATGGCCACCTCTTTTCTACGGTCGCCGGCACGAGCCAGCAGCAGGCCGGCCAGATTTACGCAAGCGATCAGCAACACCAGGCCGGCCACAACCATTCCCACAGCGGAGAACCCGATAATACCCGGGCGCAGAAATGTGCCGCCCATGCCGGGCGGCGAGAGAACTATGGAAACGCCTCCGTCTACTTTGGGGTATTCGCTGGCGAGCCCTTGGGCCAAGCTCTTGATGGCAGCTTCGGCGCTCTTCATAGAGACGCCCGGTTTCAGCCTGCCGATGGCCCAGCCCTGCAGGCTACTTCGGTCATCCAGCCAATTTCCAGCCATCGCCAGAGGGACAAAGATCTGTGGAGTAAAAAGCACCTCGGTGCCGACGAATGCTTGCGGCGTCACGCCGACGATAGTGTAATCCAGGCCATTGATCTTGAATCGCTTGCCGACGACATTCGGGTCGCCTCCGAAGTGCGCCTGCCAGTAACTGTAAGCGATGACCGCCACCGGGTGACCACCGTGTTGAACGTCGTCCGCCGAATGCAGCACGCGGCCCCTGAGAGGTTGAACGCCCAACAGATCGAAATAATTTCCGCTGACTGCGTAGCCCCACAGACGAGTATTCTGAGCCCCGCTGCGGCTCACGTTCATGGCTTCGAAGTAGTACATCCCGAGGCCACTGAGTACCGTATTGCGATCCCGATAGTCTTTATAGTCGGGATACGATACCATCGGGCCCTCGCCCTGCGAGGTGTGGTGGTTGAAGAAAACCAGCTCGCTTTGGTTTTGGACTCCGAATGGCCGGAAAACCACGGCGTTCACCAGGGAGAACATGGTGGCATTGGCGCCGATGCCCAGCGCCAGCGTAACAATCGCGGCGGCAGTAAACCCGGGGCTGGAACGCAGGCGGCGGAAGGCCAGAGTCAGATTGTGGCCGAGCAGCATGGCGTTTCAGAGGCACGTTGGTAGCCGTGAAAAAGCTTAGGATTCTCAAATGGATACCTAGATCCATTGCCCGATTTTGGGACCAACCGGTCATGTTCGGTCTGTATTTGTGATAATGTCGGACTCGGACAAACATCTTGAAAGCGAGGGCACGAACAATGACCCGCGTTGTGTACGTTTTTTGTTGCCTCGTAATTGCTCTTGTGGGATTAGCCGGCTGTTCCAGCAAGCCTCCCGCCAAACAGGAGTCCGCCGCGCCGCCCGACAAAATCCAGGGCAAGGCCCAGGTAATGCTCGACGAAACGGGCGCGACGGACACCGCTCTGAACGCAGGTGGACCTTCGGTCTATCTTCTGGATGGCCTGAGTCGTTATCGCCTCTACTTCAATACGCCCTTCCAGGTTGACGCCGGGCAGGAGTACGTTGCCGAGGGCGTCTACGCGCAAAAGGCCATCGACGCGATTGGCGATCCCGACCAGGGTAAGAACGGCTATCCGCTGGAAGCAAGCTGCAGCCGTGTGGTGAGAATGGCCTGGCCCGGGCTGGCTATGGATGCTACGGATTCATACTCCAGCAGTTTGCGCGTCAAGGTGCAACGCTTTCCCGCCAGACCCGTATTTCTGGTGATGCGAATCCAGCCCGTTACCGCCGCCGATGCCGCGAAGAAGAAGGATTCCGGCGCCGTGGAGAAGGAAGCGCCGAAAGTCTCCGTTCCAGCAGACAAAGAACGGACTCTCCGTGTGGAGGGTCCCGCAGTCCTGCCGGCGCCCCTTTGGGAACCCGCAGGCGGTACTGCTCACTGCAAAGTGATCATCGACGAGAAGGGCAAAATTGCAGAACTCGACAGCGGCTCGCAACTTTGCGAGACAGTGCCATGGTCTCAATTCAGTTATCAGCCCACGGTGAAGGGTGGTCACCCGGTGAGAGTGAGCACCGAGGTGGAAGTGCGCTTCGACCCGCGAAAGTAGCAGCGCCGGTGAAGCCTGCTACTCCGTCCGCAGCGCCTGTATCACATCTACGCGGGCAGCCCGCGCCGCGGGGATGGCCGACGCAATCATGGCCGCGAGCAACAGCACCAAAGCCGAACCGGCGACCGGAAGCACGCCCGGCATTTTCAGCTCTCCCAGAAAAGTGCCGGCCAGTTGCGCCAGCCAAAATCCGCCGGCAATCCCAAGCACCAGTCCGCCCAGGGCCATGGCCGCGCCCTCGGCGATCACGCGTATCAGCAGATGCCGCGGCTGGGACCCCACCGCTAGCCGGATGCCAAACTCCCGCGTACGTCCGCTGACGGAGAACGCCAGCACGCCCGCTACGCCCACCACCGCAATGAGCAGGGCGACGCCGGCGAAAACGCCGGACACGATAGCATTGAGCTGATCCGCCGCTAGCACCTCCGCGCGGATGTCATCCAGAGTGGCCGCGTGTTCCACCGGCTGGTCCGCGGACATCTTGCGTAGGATACCCGTGATCGGCTTCACCAGCGCATGTGGATCGGAGCCTGCGTGAACCAACAGGCGCCCTCCTATGAAGAATTGCTCCTGATCGAAAGGATGATATACGGCTACGGTCGGCCTGGCTTCGAGATGGCTGTTATCGATATCGGGCACCACGCCGACAATGCGTCGCGACTCGATGCGCAGGCCGGGGGCGAACCTGAGCAGTGGGTCGGTCCACATGACATGATGGTTCAGAGCATCGCCATTCGGGAACATCTTCCGCGCCAGACTCTCGCTAACAATCGCGACCGGTTCGCTGCCATTGCGATCGCCATCGTCGAAGTCGCGGCCTTCCAGGACCGGCAAGCCCAGCGATGCGAAAAATGCGGGTGTGATCACCTGGAAGCTCGCGCGGGGCTGTTCCTCACCCGTTGCCGGAACATGCCCGTCCACAGAATATTGGAGTGCGAAGTTTTCGCCTCGATCGCGCCAGGGAACTGAGCTACCGACAGCCACGTTCTGAACGCCGGGCAGCTCACGGATTCGCCGCGTTGCTTCCCTGTAGTAATCCACCACCTGTTGAGGCGATTTTCCTTCGCGCATCACCGGCACGTTCACTGCCAGCACACGGTGTGTGTCAAAACCAGTCCGCGCAGCCTCGAGCGCGAGAAGCGTCTTCACGGTTGCGCCGGCCGCGGCAACCAATATGAAGGATGCGGCGATCTGAACCAGAGCGAAAACCTTCAGTTTGCGATTCGCGTTGCCGGTAACTCGAGGGCTGCCGCTGGCCAAGCCGAATCCCTGCGCGCCCCCCGAAGATGGCAGCCTCGGAATGAATGCCAGTAGCGTCGCGGCTAGTACAGCCAACCCCGCACCCACCCAAAGCATGCTCGGATCGATTGTGAGGTCCAGCGCACGAACGGAATACCGGGAGGCGTATCGCGCCAACACCCTCACCAGCGGGGTCGCGATTAGCAGTCCCAGAGCCGCGCCGGCCACGCACAACAGCAGGCTCTCGGCCAATAGGGTCCTGCGCAGGTCGAGCGTGCTGGCACCCAGCGCCGCGCGGATGCCCAGTTCGTTCTCGCGTCGCAGGGTGCGCGCCAGAATCAGGTTCGCGACGTTGGAGCAGGCGATGACAAAAACCAGCACCGATCCGGCCATCAACACCAGCAGTATGGTCCGCGCCTTCGCTGTAAGCTCGTCGCGCAGCTTCACCGCGCTGATGCGGTAGTCGGCCTTGGCCTCATAGGATTCGGGATGCTGCTTCTGCATGGCTCCGTAAACCGTACGCAACTCAGTGCGCGCCGTGTCCAGATCCACGCCAGGCTTCAGCCTCGCGAACAATTCGGTCATCCGGTGCATCCGATCGGTCACCATGGTCGCCGAAAGATGATGTGAGCTGGTGACGATGTTGGCTATGATCTCGGTTTCCTGCGGATAAGGGACGCAGGGCTCCAGAACTCCGACGATGGTGGCTGGACGCGAATCGATGAATGAGCCGAGCTTGACGGTTTTGCCGATCACCTTGGGATCGCTGCCCAATGCAGTGGACCAGAAACGATACGTCAAAACAGCAACGCCCGCGGCTTGCGGGCCGTCATCGCGTTTATCCAGCAATCGCCCGAGCACGGGGCGCAGCCCCATCACCTGGAAATAGGACCCGCCCACGACGCCGGCCCGAACCGAGCGAGGCTCTCCGAGGCCGGTCAGCGTGAAGCCAATGACAGAGAAATCGCCGAACGAGTTCAGTGTATTCACGCGCGAGCTTAAGTCCGCGATCTCGGGCATTGAGAAGTTGGAGTTTTCGTCGCCGTTGCCGGGCGCGCTCTGGCGGATGTAGATGAGCTTGTCTTCGTCACGATTGACGAGCGGGCGCAGCAGAATGCCGCGAACCAGGCTGAACATCGCGGCATTGGCTCCGATTCCTAGAGCCAGGGTCAGAATGACGGTTATGGTAAGTCCCTTGGCGCGGGTCAGGGAACGGCACGCCGTTTTCAGGTCCTGCAGAAACGTCACGATCTTCTCAACCATGGTACTTTCTAGGGCAAGTGGATTACCCCTGCTAAAAACATACAAATAAAGGTATTAGCTAGACACTAGAGCCGGCCAGTGTTCGTTTCCGGGAATTCCTGCGTTCGGAACAGGACAACCAGCCAACAGAACTGAACGCGTTCAAAAGTATCTTGACGCAGGAGCCCATCGCGCGCATACTGATATTGAACACGTTCAAAAACGACGATTCTGTATGCCAACAACTTCCAAGAAAGCCGAAGAAACCCGCTCCCGGATACTCCGCTCCGCCCTCGATCTGTTTCGCAGCCGCGGCTTCGATGAAACCACCATGCGCGAAATCGCGGCTGAAGCGAGCGTCGCGCTGGGCGCAGCGTACTACTATTTTGCTTCGAAAGAAGCGCTAGTGATGGCCTTTTATGAGCAAGCGAGCGAAGAGATGGCGGTAAAGATCGAAGCGGGCCTTGCCGAAGCCACGGGCCTAGATCACCGGCTGCGCGCCATCCTGGACGTCAAATTTGAATACTTCGCCCCCAATCGGTTGTTTCTCGGCGCGCTCTCGCGCCACGCTGCCGATCCGGAGAATCCCCTATCGCCTTTCAGCGACCAGACCGCGCACATCCGGGAACGCGATCTTCGCTATTTCGCCGCGGCGCTGGAAGGAAGCCGCACCGCCATGCCGAAAGATCTGGCGCCGTATTTGCCGAAGCTTCTCTGGCTATACCAAATGGGACTCATCCTGTTCTGGATCTCTGACCGCTCGCCGGATCAGGCGCGAACGCGGCAACTGAGGGAAAAGAGTCTCGCGCTGGTAGTGACCGTTCTCAAGCTGGCCGGTTTTCCACTGTTGCGCCCATTGCGGAAGAAGATTGTCGAGCTGCTGATGACCGTCGAAGAGGTGCCCGAGCATGCCTAGTCTGCTGCTTCCGCGCGCGGCGATCGCATCGGTCTGGCTGTACCAAGGATTGTGGCTGAAGCTGCTCAGCCGCGCGCCGCGGCATCAGAAGATCGTCGGAGCGGTTCCGTTTCTCAGCTCATCCCAAGCGCGCCAGACTCTGCTTGCATTGGGTTTTCTCGAGTGTTTTCTGGCAGCCTGGGTGTTGTCCGGATTCCGGGCGCGTGAAGCAGCTCTCATCGAAGCGCTTGTGCTCGGCTGCATGAACGCTGCCGGTCTTCTATGGGCACGCAATCTTATTCCCGATCCCGTAGCTATGCTGCTGCAGAATTTTGCTTTTGTCGTACTCGCTTGGATAGCCGGTTCCTATGCAGCCCATTGATTTCCCAGTTACACCTTGGCAAGCAGGCGCCTTTCGCGGTCGAACCCCGCAACTGCTATTCGGAGCGATGTACGAAGACCCGGCCATCGAGCTAGAAGCTTTCGCACCTTCGAGCCGCGTGTTCTGTATCCGCGCAGGAGCCGCCGAACGGATGCTCTCACGAGGACGCATGCTGCTCCCAATGGTCGGTTGGACCAAAACAAAGCTGCGCGAGTTCCTCTCAATGCATGGCCCTGCTGAGCAACTCTACTGCTGGAAGCGGACTCTGAATACCGAGCGTTGGCGTGTGGCTGTGGATACGCTGCTCTCGACGTCGCTCCTCAGGCTCGCCTACGCCGGCCCGTTCCTAGGCAGCTTGCCTCGGCATTTCGGAGCGCATGTGCACGCCCGATTGGAACGTGCTTGGGTCAATCACGCCAACTATTCAAATCCGTATGCGTGGCGGCTGTTACTAGGCGAAGCCCCGCTCGCCGCAGAGCCTCAGGCGTCCGGGATTCGTTTCGTCTGCGCGGACGCAGCTGCCTATTTGGAAGCCTGCCCGGCCGCAAGCTTCGACGCATTCTCGTTATCCAATATCCCGGACGGCGCGTCGTCCGGCTATGTGCAGCGTTTGTGCCGAGCCGCGAAGCACGCGGCAGCGCCGGGCGCCGTAGTGGTTGTGCGCAGCTTTCGGGAGCCTGGCGCTGACGCTCAAAATAACTGGGCCGCACGCGACCGTTCGTTGCTGTGGGGC
>JBEKJJ010000029.1:0-45690 GCA_050011295.1 Bryobacteraceae bacterium | reverse complement strand
CCTAATCCCGGCTCCGATCTCACCTATCCGGCGCAATTCGCCCCAGGCGCGTTAATCAACACTGCCGGAAGTTCGAACGATTTCGTGGGGGGCCAAAACGGCTACGGCAACGTCCAATTCAATGGCTTGCCGGCATTGTCCAACGCCTATATCGTAGACGGACTCGAGACCAACGATCCCCTCACCAATCTGAACAGCGGACTCTCCACCAACCTGGTGCTGGGACTCAACTCCATCGCCGAAGTGACGGTGAACACCACCTCTTACGCCGTCGATCAAGGACGCTACGGCGCGGCTCAAATCAACTACATCACCAAAAGCGGCGGCAACAGTTTCCACGGCAATCTGTACGAGCTTTGGAATGGTTCGCACTTGAACGCCGCCAATTACTTCACCAACTCAACACCGGGCAATCAAAAGCCGCGCTCGAACGTGAATCATTTCGGAGGCAGCCTCGGCGGCCCAATCGTGCATGACAAGCTGTTCTTCTTCTTCGATGGCGAATGGCTGCGGATCGCGCTGCCCATTGTCACCCCGGTCACCGTCCCTTCGCCGCAATTCCAAAACTACGTGCTCACCCAATTGCAGCAAGGCGGCGTGGATCCAGTGACTGGCGCCCGATACCCAGCCGCGCCTCAACTGGTCCCGTTTTACCAGCGCATGTTCGCGCTCTACCAGAACACAGCCGGTACGCCATTGCCGGTACTGGGATGTCCGCTGGGCGTCAATGGAAACGGCTGCGCCAATCGCCAGGATGTTTCGCAATCCAGCGCCGACCATGAGCAGGTATTCACCGCCCGCATTGATCACAACCTCAGCGCGAACAACTCCGTGTGGTACCGTTTCCAGGCGGACACCGGCGTCCAGGCCGCCTATACAGATCCCATCAACCCGTTGTTCAACGCCACTTCACCGCAGCCGCTTTATTCATTCGCATCCGGCTACACGCATCTGTTCAGCCCCTCGCTGGTGAATTACTTCAATCCGGCCTTCTCCTGGTACGCAAGTCTCTTTGGACCCGTGGATCCGGCCAAGACTTTGGCCGCGTTTCCGATTGTGCTGGCTGGCGTAGGGCCGGACGCTCCCTTCACGACCATCGGAGGACTGGACAACAACTGGATACAAGGACGCCGTGCGTCGCGTTTCCAAATCAGCGATTCGCTGAGCTGGATCAAAGGCCGGCACGAATTCAAATTCGGCTTGAGCGGCCGTCTTCTTCGCCTGAACGATTTCGATTTCAGCACCAACGTCACACCGCTGGTTACCTACTCGACACTGGCGCAGTTCACTTACGGCGTGGCGTCCACCGCTACGGCCTCATATCCGGTCGCCGCGTCACAACCGTTCAACTACCTGAACCTCGACCTATTCGCGCTGGATACCCTACGGCTCAGCTCCACTCTGACTTGGACCATCGGCCTGCGCGCGGCCCACAATTCCAATCCGACAAGCCCGCATCAGCTAATCGCACGGCTAGACGGCTCGTTCGAGAGCGCCTCCCACGATGCCAATCAGCCGCTGGATGCAATCATCCACACCGGCCTCAGCCAGCTTTTCCCCGCCACTCCCGCAATCGAATGGCAGCCGCGCACCGCACTTGCCTGGCAATTCATGCCCAAGAGCGTTGTCCGTGCCGGGTTCGGAGTCTTCAGCGACATCCTGCCCGGCAGCGTTGCGGACCTGGTTGCGTCGAATCCACCGAACGTGAATACGTTTCAGGGCGGGCTTCAAGGACAAGCGGGCGGACTCGCCATCGCGCCCGGAGTTCCTGACAGCGCTATCGATGCCACCGCCGCGGCAAACCAGGCGTTCCTGGCAGGTTTCGCGAACGGCCAGCCTTCCTGCGCGTCGGCGCAAGCGAATCTATCCAACTGTCTCCCTCGCGTGGGACTCACCGCCGTACCCGATGGCACTCTGCGGATGCCCTATTTCCTGCAATGGAGCGCCGCGCTGGAGCAGCAGCTCGGGAACACCGGCAGCCTGCGCGTCCAGTACGTCGGCACACGCGCCGTCCAGTTGCCTTATCAAGTGCAGGTCAATGGATACCAGACGGTGTGCCAAGGATGCTTCGCTCCGTTCCCTTACGGCCAGCCCGAAGATCCGCGCTTCGGAACGGTGACGCAGCTTGCCACCGGTGCCAATAGCCACTACAACGGGCTGCAGTTGACCGGCACGAAACGCGTGGGTCACGGTCTGCAACTGAACGCGAACTACACCTTCAGCCATTGCCTGGACACTATCTCGAACGGGGGCTTTCTATCATTCTCTTCGAATGGCATTCTCTCTCCCTTGCCGGGCGACCTGCGCCGCCAGTACGGAGATTGCGATTACGACATTCGGCACAATTTCAATGCGTCGTACGTCTACGAGCTGCCGTTTCATGCGAACGCGCGCTGGCTGAAACACGCAGTAAACGGGTGGCAAATTTCCGGAACGGCCTTCTGGCACACCGGCATCCCCTTTACCGCCCTCAGCGCCCCGTACACGGCCAACGGCAACGGGATTCTGCAAGGAGGCGGTCCGCAATTTGCGAGCGTTGTTACCGGCGTTCCGCTTTACACCACGCTGCCCGTTGTGGGAGTCACTCAGCCAGGCACCGTCCAGTGGTTAAATCCGAACGCCTTTGTATCCACGGTCGATCCCAGCACGGGCGCCTGCGCAGGCGGTGACTCTCCCGCTCACTGCCAGTTCGGCGACCTGGGACGCAACACGCTACGCGGCCCGTGGTTCACCTGGAGCGATCTTTATCTGACCAAGAAAGTCGCGCTAACCGAGCACATGTCGCTCCGTATCGAAGGCCAATTCTTCAACGTATTCAATCACCCAAATTTCGCCTTGCCCTCGGTGGTAGCGGGAATCCCCGGCCGTCCCGCAACACAAACCGGATTCGGGGCGATCAGCCATACCACATCGCCGCCCACGGGACTCCTGGGCGTCGGTCTGGGAGGCGACAATTCCCCGCGCATGATCGCGCTCCGGATGCGGCTGGAGTTCTAGTTCAGCGAAAAGCGCCTCCCGCTCATGCCGATTATTTGACCACCTACGAACGGTCTTATCCCGCTGGTCAGTTTCTTGTCGGCTTTTGCGGGATTCGGTAGTAAACAAGCGTAAGATGGATCGTCCTATCAAGACCATCATCGCCGACGATGAACAGATCGCGCGGCGGGTCTTGCGGGAAGAGCTGGAACTGCTTCCCGATGTGTCCATAGTAGGCGAGGCCGAAAATGGCCCCCAGGTCTTGCAGCAGATCGTCGAGCTGCGGCCGGACCTGGTATTCCTCGATCTGCAAATGCCGGGGATGGAAGGCTTCGAAGTGATTCGCAACCTCAGTGGCCCGCGTCTGCCGGTCATCGTAATCGTAACCGCGTTTCACCAGCACGCCATCGAAGCGTTCGAAGCCGGCGCCATCGATTATTTGCTGAAGCCAGTCAGCGAAGCCCGGCTCCGGCGAGCGGTAGAGCGCGCCAAGAATCTCATTGGCAAGCCGCTCGAAATCGCGCAGGACTTGGCCAAGATCGCCTCGGCGTCCGAAGCGCAGAACACCGCCCGCCGCAAGTTAGTGGGCCGCGCCGGCCGCGAGTACTATCTGCTGGATGCCGATGAAGTGCTGGCGCTGCAGGCCGAGGGCGAGCTGGTTTGGATCGTTACGCCCAAACGCCGCTTCATGGCCAGCCAGACTCTGCGCACATTGGAGACCAGCCTTCAGCCCCTCGCGTTCCAACGTGTGCATCGCAACGCCATCGTGAATATCAATCACGTCCGCAAGGTCACCGCCCTTACCAGCCATCGCTGGATGCTGACTCTTAGCAACGAACAGCAATTCGTAGTCAGCAAGCGCCAGGCTCACAACATCCGGCGCCTGCTGGAACGGTAAGTCAGAGAGTGGACGCCCGCTCATCGCCCAGGATGACTCGTTCACGGAAAATCCATGGCCGCCGGTCAGACTTTTCTAGGTTGAAAGCGCTTGAGCTTGGACAATCGAGGAATGAGGAAACTCGCTTGTTGCCTTACCCTGTCAGTTGGTCTCGCCACGTTCACCTACGCTCAATCGAGGAGCGGAAACGCCGGCACGGTTCGAGGTACGGTGCTGGATCCTTCGGGAGCCGCCATCGTGGGCGCAACTGTCGAAATCCAGAATCCCGTTTCCCACTATGACAAGAGCGTCCGGACCGACGCCAATGGGATCTTCGAATTCGACAACATTCCTTTCAACAACTATCACATTAGTGTTTCAGCGAGCGGATTCCAGGGTGGCGAACAGGATTTCAACGTGCGTTCTCCTCTGCCCCTCGAAGTGAAGATCTCCGTGGCCATCGGTGTGGAGAATCAGAGCGTAACGGTGACATCGGGGGCGGATCTCGTCGAGACCGATCCCTCCACTCACACCGACGTGGATCGGGAGCTTTTCGACAAGCTGCCTCTCGAAAGCGCGTCCTCGTCGCTCAGTTCGCTGGTGACGCTGGCGTCTCCCGGGGTTTCGGGCGACTCCGACGGCCTGTTCCACGGACTGGGCGATCACGCCTCGAACTCTTGGTCAGTGGACGGCACGCCGAATACGGACCAGCAAAGCAAGGTCTTCTCGAATCAGCTCCCGATCGACGCCGTCCAGTCGTTGGAAGTTATTGAGGGCGCGCCGCCGGCCGAGTATGGTGGAAAGACCAGCCTGGTGATCGTGGTGACTACTCGCTCGGGTCTGGGCGCTACCACGCCTCATGGCGATGTAACGGCTTCTTACGGCACTTTCGGGAGCTCGAACGAAGGCTTCGATCTGGCATATGGGCGCGACAAATGGGGAAACTTCATCTCCGCCAATGGTCTGAACTCGGGCCGTTTTCTGGATGGCCCGGAGTATCAGGTTTTCCACGATCATGGCAACGAGGAGAACCTGTTCGACCGGCTGGATTTCAAGTTTTCTGACCTGGACACCATCAACCTCAATCTTGGCTTCACGCGGTCCTGGTTTCAGACTCCCAATTCCTACGACGCCGAGACAGCGTCGGCCTGGAACGGCATCGTGGCGAATAACGGCGGCCTCGGTCCCAATGGTTTACCGGTCGGCTCCGCGGATCAACGCGCCCAGATCAGATCGTTTAACATTGCGCCGGTCTGGACTCGTCTGCTCAATCCCAAGACCGTATTCACATTCGGAGGTTTTGTGCGGCAGGATCAATTCAACTATTATCCGAGCGATAACCCGTTCGCCGACTTGACGCCCGATCCCGGCTTCGCGGGCGTTGGCCAGAGCGCCAGCATAGCTCAGAATCGCCGGCTCACAAATTTAGGTGGCCGCGCCAGCGTGTCTTACATAAGTGGCGTTCACAATATCAAGGTCGGCGTTCAATATGAGCATACTTTTATCACGGAACGGGATACCTTCGGCTTGGTCGATCCTACCGGGAACGCCCCTTGTCTGAATCCCGACGGAACCCCTGACACGAATCCTCTGATCACCAGCCAGGCTGGGTGCACGGGAGGACTGCAGCCGAACACCGGCCAGGGATTGTTTGCCAACGGCGACCCAGTCCCCGCGTTTCAACCGATTCTGGGCTGTTACGACCTGACCAGAACGGGACCGCTGCCTGCTTCCGATGGCTGCCCGAACGGCACCAGCGGCGAATACAAATTCTACGGCCACGCCGATATCAAGGAATTCGCCTTCTTCGCGCAAGACTCAATCACGCTCCACAACTGGACCTTCAACCTCGGCGTGCGCTTCGATAAATACAACGGCATCGCCAGTGCCGCGCAAGGGGAACCGCGCCTAGGGGTCGCCTACAATATCAAAGGAACCAACACCGTTCTGCGGACCTCCTATGCCCGTACCATGGAAAGTCCATTCAACGAGAACCTGGTGCTGGCGAGTCTCGGATGTACTGACCCAGTGGTTGCTGCCTTCCAGCTACTGGTCCCAGGCGGCGCTTGCGTCACTACAGCACCTTTGAGGCCCGGTCACCGCAATGAGTTCCACGCCGGCCTCTCGCAGGCGTTTGGCAAGTTTCTGGTTATTGATGGCGAATACATCTGGAAGTATACGCACGATGCCTTCGACTTCAGCGTGCTCGCTAACACACCAATCACGTACCCGATCGAGTGGACCAGCTCGAAAATTCCCGGATATGCGATCCGCGCCACGGTTCCCGACTTCCATGGGCTGACGGCTTTTGTAGTGACGTCCAGCGTGGCGGCGCGCTTTTTCAGTCCGCAAGCCGCCGGCGTAGGCGCCACTCCCGTTGGGTTTGGCGTATTCCGGATCGACCATGACGAAGTTCACAATGCAACCGCGCACGTGCAATACCAGCCCTCGAAGAAGCTCCCGTGGATCAGCTTCAACTGGCGTTTTGACAGCGGTCTGGTGGCTGGTCCGGTGCCGTGCGCCGGAGGCGAAGCTTGCCCCAACGGAGCCGGTGGGTCCGACACCGTGGTGAGCGTCCTCAACCTGACGCCCGACCAACAGTTCGAAGGGGGGCTCTACTGCGGAAGCGTCCATGCGACACCTACCATGCCGATCAGCCCCAACGGTCTCTGCCCGGCGACCCTGTACGGTTCAACGCTGGTATCCATACCCGCTCCCGGTACGCAGAACAACGACCACAACCCGCAGCGCATCGACCCCCGTAATCTCTTCGACGCTGCCGTGGGGCACGATAACATTTTCCACACCGAAAAATACAAGTGGAGCGCCCGATTGACGGTGGTCAATCTTACGAACAAAGAAGCGCTCTACAACTTCCTTTCTACATTCAGCGGCACTCACTATGTTTCGCCGCGGGCGATAACCGCAACGGTCGGGTTCCATTTCTAGCCGCGGCAGACCAGCAAATCGAGTGAACGCGACAAAATCCCTGTTGATCGCATCTTTTCTCTGCTCCGGAAATGCCTTTGCGCAGTTGGTCGATAAGGAGCCTGCCGCTGTCGTCGAACTTGGCGGAGCTAGTAGCTGGGATCTTAAAGGCCGCGGATCGAGTTTCGGCGCGGACGTCGCGGTTGAAGTTACGCCGATAGAGAACTGGCTGGAACTTGAAGCAGGCGTCACGCCGCTTTTTGCCCGTCACTCGACAGAATGGGATACCGACCTTCTATTCAAGAAGCCTTGGACCCTCTCGAAGAAAGTGGAGTTCATGGCCGGCGTTGGACCGGAGTGGGTTCATACCAGGCAATACGGCGTGACAGTGAACTCGTTCGCCGCTGAAGCCGTTCTGGATTTTATGTTCTGGCCATCGGCGAAACACAGATTCGGCTGGTACCTCGAACCCGGCTACGATTACGGCTTTGGAAGAGGGCATGAGCGCTCGCTCGGAATTACCGGCGGTCTATTGATCGCGATCCCGTGAAAGGGCTAGCCGGGTGTCAAGATGCGATTGACTTCACCTGCGACGCACTCGACGAAGCGCTTGGCGTCCTGTTCCAACCGGATTGTGGTCGAGCCGCCATTCTTTAGCCGGTTATCTCTGGCATTTCGAATTACTGGCTGCCACTGGGGTGGAACTGATTCCATGGCCCAGCGATAAGCCTGATCCTTCGAGACCAGCGCCTTATGCTGCGCCGAGTAAAGAATGCGGCACGCTGTGAGGACAGCGTAGGCATTGTGGATGAACGCCTGGTCCGATCGATTCCCAGCATTCGCCGCCAGGTCTTCCTTCAGGTAGTTCAGTTCCAGAAGCAGCGCGTCGTTCAGGCATTGATCCGGCACATGCGGCGCCATGAGCTTAGCATCCTTGCCCCACAGCGTAACGCCGGACTGGGCGACGTTGATCCAGATGATCGGATTCCCGTCCGATGCATGCCGCGTTAGTTTTCCGATGTAATGATAAAAACCGCAGCAGCGCGATGTCTTGTCGAGAAATTCATGCTCGATGACGAAGCGCATATCAACCCGGCGGACCCAGCGGTTTTGCTCTCCTTTGTTCCTGAACCACGCGTCCAGCTCAGAAAACTCGCGGTCGTCGAGATCGCGCAGCGTCACCGCAACGCAATCCACATCGCTGCACCTCTCATCGAACGCGTCGTAAGTCAGCGAACCCCACAGATAGAGACCGGCAAGATTCCCGCGCAGTATCGCAGGTAGATCCGTAGCCATCGTCTGAAGAAGATCGGAGAGATCCGCGGGCAGATTCATAGGACACCATCCTGGCCTAAAATATTATTGTGCCGCTCAAAGAAATTGCGCCTGGCGTCTTCCACCTTCGTGTGAGCATTGCGAATATCTATTTCATCGGCCCACCCGAGGGGCCGTGGACTCTGGTGGACACGTCAACTCCGGGCCATGCCCCTGCGATTCGGGCGGCGGCAGAATCGCTCTACGGCGCGGACGCCTGCCCGAAAGCGATTCTTCTGACGCATGGCCACATGGATCACGCCGGCAGTGCGTTAGATCTAGCGAATTTCTGGGACGTTCCGGTGTTCGCACATCCACTCGAACTTCCGTACCTCACCGGGCGCTCGAAATATCCGCCGCTCGACCCCACCGTGGGCGGATTTCTTGCAATGATGGGCCGCTTCGTGCCCGTCCCATCGCAGGATCTCAGCGGACGCATCCGGCCGCTTGAAGCCGGCCGCCAGGCTCCGGGACTTGCTGGCTGGGAGTGGCATCACACGCCTGGTCACTCGCCCGGCCATGTCGCGTTTTTCCGGCGCCAGGATGGAACCTTGCTGGCCGGTGACGCGCTGACCACCATGAACTTGAATTCTTTTTTCGCCTCGCTCTTCGAGGTGCAACGTCTGTGCGGTCCACCGGCGCCCTCTACTCCGGATTGGCAGCGCGCCCGCGAATCGGTGGAGTTGTTGGCCGAGCTTCGCCCTATCACCATCGCGTGCGGTCATGGAGTTCCGATGAGCGGAGGTGAAGCAGTGATGCAATTAGCCGAGCTCGCTACCGATTTTCCGATTCCCGGCCACGGCCGCTATGTTCGGGAGCCCGCGCAAATGGACCAATCCGGAGTTGTGTCGCTGCCCGCTCCGCCACTCGATCCGCTGCCAGGTGTTGCGGTAGTGGTGGGCGTCGCGGCCGCTGCGGGAACCATGTTTGCCGTAGCCGCCCACCGTCGCAAGCGCTCTGCTAAGGCTGATACTCCAGCACCAGCGTCGTAATATCGTCGGCCAGCTCCGCGCCCTCACTGAAATCTTCCACCGCCTCTACGAGCTTGGCGTGAAACTCCACGCATCCCAGCCCCGCATTCGCGCACAGCACTTCGCGGAACCGTTTACGATCGAAGAATTCCCCGTCTTCGCTTTCGGCTTCCGACAATCCGTCGCTGTACAGCACAATCTTGTCGCCGCTCTGGAGTTGCATGCTCTTGACCGCGTAGGACGCCACTTCCAGCATCCCGAGCGGCAGACCGGTGCTCTCAAGCGAGATCAGTTCGCACCCCGCGCGCACCAGAATCGGCGTGGGATGGCCGGCGTTCGACCAGCGCAGCACACCGGAACGATCCACGGTGCAATAAAACACCGTGGCGTATTTTTCACCCTTGGCGCGCTCCGTGAGGAATCGGTTGATGCTGGACATCACGTCTTCAATCTGGGCCGGACCTTCGGACGCCAGCAGGAACGCCCCTTGCAATAACGCCGCCAACAGCGCCGCGCTGACGCCTTTACCGGACACGTCCGCAATCACGCAAGCGAAAGCGTCCTCGCCCGCCGGATGCACGTCGTAATAATCGCCACCCACCTGGCGCGACGTGATGCTGGACCCAGCTGCGCGAAACCAGCCCTGGGAGGGTAGATCGTTGGGCAGCAATCCCTGCTGAATGGTGCGCGCCAAATCCAGCTCTTCTTCCAGATGCCGCTTGAGGCGTTCTTCCTCCAGCAGCCTCGCATTCTCGAGAATAGTGGATGCCTCGAGCGCCAGTGTCTGCAAAATCTCCCGGTTGCCAACCGATAGATCGGCGGCGGATCCGCGCGAGTCCATGTAAAGCACGCCCACCGTATCGTTCAGCGACGTCGCGATGGTGTCCTGCATCGAGCCGGTCCGGACATGAATCAACGGCACGCAAACCACCGAGCGCAGCTCTAGGTCTGCCACCGACATTTCCGGACGGATGCCGCCCTCACCCAGCGGGTCGAACGTCATGGAGAGCATGTCGCGGCGTGTTCGAAGAGCGCGGTGGATCAAGGTCCGGGGCACTCCCAGATCCTGGGGCCCCAGTGCCGCGCCACGCCGGTCTCTAGCCACGCTCACGTCCAACTCTTCTTTGTTTTTGAGCAGCAGAAAGCCGCGCTCTGCGCCGGTCACCGAAAGCGCCGCGTCCACCACCGCTGCGAGGACGTCATTAGTCGAGAGCGAACTTTGCAGCGCACGCGCCACTTCCACCAACGACCGTAGCTTCGAAAGATTGGTGGCGCCGGCTGCGGCCTGCGTCGTCATTTGCTCCATGAAACGCCGGATCTCATCGTCTTCGAGAGTAAAAACCAGCCGGTACGAATCCTGGAAGCCGAAATCGATGCGGTCCGCGTCCGTGAGCTTGTGCCGCTTCACGCGTTGTCCATTGACGAACACGCCGTGGCGGCTGTTCAGATCTTCGACAAAGTAGTCGCCATTCTCGCCGACAATGCGCGCGTGGGCCCGCGAGGCGCGGTTATCGCGGAGCACCAGGTTGTTGTCACCTTGCCGTCCGATGGTGAAAGGCAACGGTTCCAGCGGAATGCGGCTGCGATTTCCGGAGGGATTGATAACCGCCAAGGCAGGCAATCTGCCGGTTGCGCGGACCGGCTCGCTGGGCGACGTCATGCACTGCTCCGCCGCGATTGGTCCGCTACCGCGGCCATTTCCTTGGCTCGCAGCACCTGGCAATGCGAGCAGTAACCGCCCACTTCAGTCCGCGCCAGAACGATCTTGAAGCCGAAGTGGCTCTCGATCTGTTCCCGCATTTGCTGCAGCAAATCACCGAAAAATTCCTCGATCTTGCCGCATCGCAGACAAATCACGTGAGCGTGCTCCTGCTTCAGGCGCGTCTCGTAGTAGTGCTGGTCGCCGTCATGGTGCATCAGGTCCAGCTCATCCACCAAGCCGCCGGCCTTGAGCAGCTTTAGAGTGCGGTAGACGGTCACGCGATTGATTTTCGGATCCCGCTCACGCGCGAGTTGGTAGAGCCGCTCGGCATCCAAATGCTGGCCGGATTGATCGATCAGATCCAGCAAAATCTGCCGCTGCCGCGTCAGCCGCACTCCTTGCTGTTTCAGCGAATCCTTGATGCCCGAGACCGCCATGAGACTACCCCTGAGGTTAGCAAATAAGCGAATGATCGCGGCTCGAGTACGTGCGACGGGGCGTTTAGTCCCACCAAGCCGCGTAAACCGTGACTCCAGGTTTAAGCGCGGGAGCAGATGAGAGCAAGTAGACGCGGTCCGCAAATGGCCAGGTCTGAGCGTCCTCAACTATCTCGTTCACTTCAACGAGAATTTCCTGTACGGAATCGTCGTCGCGAACGGCCTTTAAGGATTCGAAAAATGCTAGTGGCCCTGGATTATTCGAAAGGTTGCATCCAATCGAGCCGTAGTCAGAATTGCCAAGAAAAAAGTCTTCGAGAGAGACTACCGGGAGCGGCCCCTCAGCGGATGGAAGCCCTTGGGCTTGAACCTTCCTTATGAGTTCTCTTCGCAAATCGCCGAGCATCGTCGAAACCGCCTAAGTTCCCTTGGCGGCAAGTTTTTCAAACTGGGTGATGCGCACCGACCCTTCTGGAAACACGGCGCGGATTTCCAGGCGCCCACCCATGGCTTCAATGAAGCGTTCCAACGTACTCACATACATGTCAGTTCGCCGTTCCAGTTTCGAGATAGCCGACTGGTCCACATGGAGTGTTTCGGCGAGATGCTGCTGTGTCAATCTGAGTGCGCCGCGGAGTTCCTCAAGCGCCATATCCTGCTTGAGACGTTGGTAGGCCGTATCGCTTCTCGCGATCGATGCCTGCGACATCTTTCCTTCCAGCTCTTTAAACTTCCGGGCCATTTCAACACTCCTTTTGCGGCGCTTCACTCTTTTTTCAACGCTCCAATATGGTGGTCATAGATCTTGTCCGCAATTGGAACAAAAACGTCATACCATCGATCGTTGCCGGTCTTGTCTCCACCGATCAAAAGAATCGCGGTTCGCCGGGGATCAAACGCGTATAGGACTCTATAAGGACGGCCCTATGTTGAACCCTCAGCTCCCTCATATGCGAATGTTTCGACGTTTCCACGCTCGATGAGTACGGATGTTTCAGAGCAGTTCCGTAATCTTCGAGAAGCTTTACATACGCCCTTACACTCTCTTGTTCGTCGCCTGTGAGATCGTCCCACCATTCACCGAACTCATCAGTGAATTCGACCTCACATGCCATCTAGTTCATATTATGCCCTCGATGGCATGTCTTGTCAATTATAGGAAATTGAGAGGAATTGCAGCGATCGGGCTCTTTAAGCTATGCCGCGCTTTCGCCTGCCAAGCCGGTTTGCATCAGATAGTAGCCAGTTCGTACAAATAATCCACGTGCGACCGCGCGGCTCCATCCATGCCCTCAATCTTCGGATTCCGCGATTCGATGACGTAGTATTCATCCGGCGCGTGGGCGCCGTTGCCGTGGCCCAGCCCGAAATGCCCGGCCGGCAGCCGCAGCGGATCGCCAGTGAAAACATATCCAGGCCAGGAACCCGCCAGGCGCGGCCACAAGATGGGATCGAGTCCAGCCCGTTTATAAACCGCCACCGCTGCGCGCACCACAGCCGAATCGGCGGGAGTGCTGGTGGGATCGTAACCGCCGGTCATGTTCACTTCGATATCGGGAAAGCCGCGTTTCGCGAGATGCGCCTTGAGCGCAGCCAGAGCTTCCGCCGCCGTCATGTCCGGCACCAGGCGCAAATCCAATTTCGCCACTGCGCGATGCGGCAGGATAGTTTTGCCGCCCGGTCCGGTATATCCGCCCACCAGGCCCTCAATATTTACCGTGGGCCGCGCCACCAGCAACTCCAGCGACTCCAGAAAGTCCACGTCATGTACCCAGTGCTGGACGCCCATCTGCTTCTTGGTCATCTCCTCGTTCATCCGTCCGGCAGCTTCGCGGATCATGGCCTTTTCCGCCGGGCTCAGAGGACGCGCTTTGTCGGCGTAATGTTCAATCGCCGGCGTATGACCGTCGGGCCCCACCAGCGTGTTCAACGCCTGCACCAGGTGCCACGCCGGACTGTCGACGCGAGCTTCATTGCTCGAGTGTAGATCCTGTTTCGGTCCACGGCCCCAACGCTCGCCGCTCGAAACCAGCTCCAATTCAACCACGCCTTTCGCGCCCAGATTGATGGACACCGTGCCATCCAACGCCTGCATGCCCATGGGCATGAACACACCAGAACATTTGCGCAGTGCCGCCATCACCTCCGGCTGTTGGACGATTTGCTTGAAATGCGGCGAGCCGATTTCTTCTTCGCCTTCCGCGACGAAAACCAGATTCACCGGCAACTTACGCCCTGCGTATCGGAATGCCTGGAGTGCGGCGAGCAAGGTCGCTTCCGGGCCCTTCTGATTGGTGGCGCCGCGGCCCACCAGCACTTTTCCCAGTCCCGGCTTTTCCACCAGCGCGGCTTCGAACGGCGGCGAGGACCACTCCACGGGATCGGCCTGTTTTACGTCATACATAAAGTAGAGGCCAAAAGTCCGAGGAGCGCCCGCGTCCAAGGTTGCGAAAATCCCCGGCTGACCGTCGCTGGGGATTTTCCGCACCTCATCGAATCCGGCATCGCGCAGGAACCGCATGGTCAGGTCGCAGCCTTCGGTCATGCCGCGATTTTCGGCCGCGATGGAGGGTTGCCGGATCCACTCCTGAAGCCGGTGCACGGCTTCGTCATGATGCTTTTCAATCTCAGAATGAACCACTTTCAGCTCGGAAGCATCCGCGCCGCTGACCCGTCGCGCCGAGGCGAGAGCCACAGCCCCAACGGCAGCTCTTTGAAGAAACGTCCGTCGATCCAGTGATGGTGACATAGATTGGCTGATTATGAAGCGTCCGCGCGTTCCGGTCAAGTCCGGGCTTTCTTTGACCTGCGGGCGGTGGCGCTGAACCACACCGACCTGACGGATTTTGTCCTTCGTCATGCCTTGCGAGCAGCCCAGGCTGTCATTGATGAGGCGGATCATCTCAAGCTCTCCGGCAGGGATAGTTTGCGGGTTCTCCATCTGCTGGAGAATCCGCCTGCGCCCGAAAACTGCTGAGAGCCGCCCGGGTGTTGCCAAAGCGGTCATACCCGGTGACTGGCTGGCACGAAGAGCCGATCAACAAGAAGCACGACCAGGAAGTGTTCGATTGCGGCGAAGCCCCGCTGAATGACTTCCTGCGACGTTACGCGCGCAGGAGCCATGAACTAGGCGGCGCGAAAACTTTCCTTGCGATTGACGATGCCGATGACAAGACCATTCTTGGCTTCTACAGCCTGAGCCCCGCGTCGGTTGATTATGCCCGGACACCAGAGATCATACGACGCGGCTGGCACGACACGACGTTCCGGGCTTCCGCAGGGCATCGGCGGACAACTTCTGCTGGCGGCGGGCAGGCGCTGCCTCGCGGCCTCGGCGGAAGTTGGCGGCGTGGCTGTGGCGCGGTGCCGCTGTTGGACGCGCCGTTATCCTTGCTGCTGCCGCTCGCAACAATCGAGACGGCGCTCAAGAAAGCAGGAAAATATTGATCTGAACCAAGTCGCGAAACGCGCTCAGTTTTTCGCGGATTCCTACGCTCGCTGTTCCCTAACTCCAGCCAGCATTTTCTCCGCTACCTCCTGGGAACTAATCACGGGATGCACTTCGAACTCCAACAGGTCGTTCCAATTCGCCATCCATTGGTCGAGCAGCGTGCGATCCTCTGTCTCCATGAGCTGATAGCAGCGGTCCATCTGTTCGGTTACCCAACTCGAGATGTACCGGAGACCTTCCGGTGCTAATCTTCCCTGCTCGCGAAATCGCCGGTAAACCGGGGCCTCATCCCCGTTCCGGAAATGCTCGATTACCAGGTACAATGCCACGGTATTTACGGCGTGGTGGTCGCGCGCGAGGGCAGCTTCACCAGCGGCAGCTTGCGCATGCCGGAGCGCTTGTGTACCGGCTTGTGAATACGAGCCGCCGGAACTGTTGAGGCTGCGGCGCCAACCGAGATGAAGGCTTCGGATGCGAAGGAATCCGGCCCGCTGACGTCGACGGAATTGTCGCCGGCAGTCAAACCTGTGGGTATTTGGATATTCACCTGGTACAGGCCGGCAAATCCAGGCGCCAATCCCTGAAAGGCTACCGTCGCTGCCGTGCCACTGATGGCGGCCGAGATCGTATTGCTGGTCGTACTGGGCGGGCTGGATGGCGCGCCGACACCGTCCAATACGGCTGGAAATACTGTTCCGAGGCCAGACATGAACACCTCGACAGTCTCACCTTCTTGAGCCGGACTGTCTGGAGTTACCGGTGACCCGTTGGCGTGTAGCGCTGCAGCGTAGCCGGATCCGCTTTCGTCTTGCGTGAACACGCCGGGGGTGGTCAGGTTGACGAATTCCGTAATCACGTTGGATGACTGTCCGTTGTTGATGACCTGGAACTGAGCCACAGTGGAGGTGACTCCAAAGGGCACGATCACCGCCACTTGGTCGGATCTGACATAGGAAATCGGAGCTGGAATGTTGTTGACCATTACCTGAACGTTATCCAGCTTGGTGGGCAATGGAAGCGACGTTGCGCCGTCCAGCGTGCTGGGTCCGAGATTCGAGCCGTATAGAATGACGAAATCGCCGGGCGACACTCCCGCCGTGAATGGAGAATAGCTGGCCGTATTCACTACGCCAGTGGGGCTCAGGTAAACGCCGGAACCAGTAAAGCTGGGCGCCGGTATGGCCACCGCGAGCGCCGGAAGTGGACCCAAGCCCACCCCGATTTGCACGCCGCCGGTTCCCTCGACGTATTGAGTGCTGAGATATGTGGACGTGTAGTTTCCCCCAGAACCCGTCGGATACGAATCAGAGTAGGTGAAGCCGTAAGCCGGATCTGAAGTGTCCTGGATTCTTTGATGCCCCAGGATCACGCCGCCGTTGGCATTGAGAGATCCGTAGTATGTGTTAAAGCCAATGGTTCCTTGGCTGTCAAATTGCGATTCGTCGAATTGAAAGCCGGCCTGGTAGTAGAGGCCGCCGAACGGTGGCGAACTTCCGGTTCGAACCCCCACCAGCATGTCGAAGTCTTCCGGCGAGCCGCCGAATATAAAGCTGCCATCCGGAGTGGAATAGAAGAACTCTTGCCCCTGTACCAGGCCAGTATTGTTGGTGGGAAATGTCACATTAAATGCGTTGTTGCTGACAAGATAATTCACTCCCGTTATGGTCTGCGTGGTGGCGCTAGTCGTATCGGCGTACGCGGTGACGTCCACGTTCCCGATGTTGCCCGAGCCATTCGAATTCAGTTGCAGCATGGCTCCGTACGGCGTCGAGCCCGACTCAATGCTAGGCTGCAAGTAAGAGATCGTGTAGGGACCGTTCAGAGTTCCAGCATTTTGCGAGGCCAGCGGTGCGGCTATGAAGACATCGGAGACGCTGGTCTCCGTGATGCTGCCGATAAATACGCCGTTAGCGCCCACCGCGCCATACACGGGACTTCCGATCAGCGGATTATTGATGAATCCAAAACCACTCGCAGCTATGCTGTATGTCCCGTTGGTAGTGTAAGGTCCCGCACCAGTTCCCTGGCTGGCTTGAAGTCCCGCCGCGTTGATCGAATACGTTCCGTTGGTAAAAGTGATGGTGCCGTAGATAGCAAAGGCATCGCTCGAGGTAAGAGTCACCTCACGGAAATAATAGGTCCCGTTCAGCAGATGGTTACCAGTGTTATCCCAAACCTGAGCCATCGCCGGGAAGGTCGCGGCCGCCAGAATCAGGCCCAATCGAAAATTCTTCATAATTGAGTGTACGCACGGAACCGGAGCTTAGTTACAAGATGCAGGTATATAACCTTGTAACGGTATGTAAGGCGGCGCGTCACTTTCGCGGAAACGATATCCGCGCCGCTTGTAGTCCCACCGGCTGCCTTCCTTCCTCGAGAAATCCGAGCCCACCCGAGTTCAAACGGGATTCATTCCACTGGCTTACGAGAGTTCCTTCAAGATAAAGCCGGAACAACGAACCGGAGACATCAATCGCCGCGCTTAAGCTCGGGCCCTTACCCGGCAGCGTCAACACTCGCCGTACGCGCGACCTTTCGACACCCCGCAATTGAGTGAAGCGTTCTATTGTAAATGTCCGCGACGATTCCGAGCTAACAGGTTGGATGTGCACAGCGTAGAAATTGTTGCCGTCCTTAGCACGAAAAACGCAGGTTACGCCAGGCGTGGTGATCCTCCAAGTAAAGTCCAGCCGGTAATCGGTGGCGCTCAGCGACGCGCGGTAAAGAACTAGCTGCTTCTCAGGACCAGCGGCTTCTCGCGCCCAGCCGCTCTCGCGCATACCGGATTCCATTTCCACCGCGCGCGCACCGGGCGATCCTGTATTTTTCCAACCCGGAACCAGCAGCAATGTTGCGGACACGCTCAGCAGAAACTTGACAGCGATCGAGGAAGCGCCGGACGAGACTTCGAATTTCGGAATGACGTACTTGGGTGCGGCGAATGTGGGATGCCAATCAGCCTCGATCGCAGGTAACGAACCTACGGTCGCGCTAGCCTGCGGAGCCAATTTCGGAATTACCATGGCCCACTGCGCGCTCGAATCTCTAGCGGCTTCCTCCGGCGTCACCACGCGAGCCCGTTCACCGGCTGGCCCGAGCGCTGAGGCGTCCAACAGAGAGGACCATGTCACCGGAAATCGGAAGCGCACTGCTCGTTCAGTTTCGCTTGGCACCTTAGACATATTATGAAACAAGTAGGCCAGGTTGTTAACTTGCGCGCCGATTGCCAATCGGCGCAAAACAGCGCGGTTGGCAACCGCGCGCAGGATGACATCCTGCCCCACTTCAGAAATCGAAGAACAGGTTCAAAATCCCACCCACCCTCTGGAACGCGCCCAGCTTGTCCTCATAGCTCAACGTAGTAACGATGCCTGCGTGCCGGGTAACCCATTTGCGATAGAACATCTGGAACGAATAGCCGTTGAACTTGACGTCAAACGGTGTTTCTCCCACCAGGCGGTAGAGTTCGTGCCCACCGCTGGCAGTCCCGCCAAACCAGTACTTCCCTTCCTGTCCATACTGGACTGCGAGAATACCGGAACTGGAGTAAAGTGCGCCGGGCTGGCTGCGATTCACGTACAAATCTGCCTGCACTACCAGTTTGCGATGGTACCAGAGCCCACCTAGATCGAAGATCTGCCCGTGGCCGGGGGCGCCGAGATCGAAGTCGGTGAATCCCACTCCCAGGATGAGGTTCCGGCTGGGAGGCAGTTTCCAGTTTGCTTTGATATCGTATCGGCGTTTGGGAAAGAAGATGGCGGCATTGCCGCCGTACTGCGGAGCCGCGCTGAAACCCTGCGTGGTGTAAAAGGACTTGGTCCAATTCAGATAGGAAAAAAACGCGTAGTTTTGCTGGGTTCCGGTGGGCTGCGTTTGCGACTCGAAAAAGAAAGCCGGTATGAAAAACTGATTACCCCGATACCAAAGTTGGGCATCCGCCCCGCGCCAATTTCCATAACCGTTGTCCACATAGTTTTCATAGCCTCCGAGTTCCAGCCGGAACGGTTGCACCTCATAGGCTGGTTCTCCAGGAGCCGGAGGCGGAGGGGGTTGCTCGACCTGAGCCGCGCAGCCTAACGCCGTTAGTAGCCCCATCGTGATTGCGCGAATTCCTGTTTTAAGCATTCCCCGCCTCCGCCGCCTCCGCGCTCTCCACAATCACTCGCCCACCGGCCGCCAGTTTGCCATGAATCGCCACGTCCCTTTCCACCTCCAGGACTTCGCCGGCGAACGCTACTACCAGACCATCATCTTTAAACCCGCGAGTCCCGTGTCCCAGCCGCACGGAACCATCCGCATGGATCAGGCCCGCGAACCGGCTTCCCGGGCCCAGGTGAATGTGCTGTCCGGAAATCAGATTTCCCCGGCACACTGAATTCGCACCGATATTGAGCGACCCATCCGCATGTATATCCGCTTCCAAAATGCATCCGTCCGGGAGATCGCACTTTCCCTTTACTATCAGCTTGGTGGTTAGACGCAGCGGCGACAGCAAATGAAGATCGCCTTTATAGAGCCAGGAGTCCGATCCAAGTTGGATCAACTTCTTCACGTCAAATCCGGCGGCTTCCAGCGTCTCCCGCTCGGCCACCGCTTCCTGGGAGAAAGCAATCACGGGAAGTTTCGCTGTCTCAAAGGTCCTTTTGCTCAGGAATGACCCATCCCAGGCAGCGGAGACCACTTGCGGCGCGTACATCGATCCGGCCTGTGCTCCGGCGCCCAGGCGGATCATTCCGGCGGATGTCACCCGCGCGCCCACCAGACAATTGGCGCCGATCGTCAACTCACGCGTGCTATCCAGCCAGCGTGCTACCTTCCCATCCTCGCCCAGCGCCAGATTGCCGTCCACGGCCACCGACTGCAACTGCGCGCCCGGACCGAATCGGGCGTTTCCCTTCACCAGAATCTCGCGTGCGAAGAGGCAACCGGGGCCGCATGCGAAATCTCCTTCCACCACCAGGATGTCATCGCACTGCTCATCCGCTCCGAACTCAATGCCGCCGGTAATGACACGAATTCTCTCCCGGCCCTTCATGATGCTGCGCTCACGGTCACTCGTGACGGTGGACGGCAACTGCAGCCACTCCTTCACCTTCCTCCGGAAAGATTGCGCCAGGTAATCCTCCATGCGGACGTAGCCGACATCGATCTCGGAGGTTTGCTGGCCCTTAATTTTTTTCCATTGCCGATGAGCGAGATAAAACTGCAGGTACAGCAATCCCGCAAAGATAATGGCGAAGACGATGAATCGCCATGCGATCGCGTCCGGCATCAGTCGCCGCTGCGCGTGTAGATGCCGTTGGCACCCTGGCTAAACAGCTTGGGCGCGTGGGACGAACCGTTGGCGAACGGCCGTTCCTTGCCGTTAGTGCGGAAACGCCTGGTCTTGGACCACGGCGGACCTCCGGAACCCCACAGCTTCCTCAGATAGAAGCGCACCAGCGCTTTCGAAATCGCGCTAGTGCTCGCGAAGAAGTTGAACAGATTGCACGGCATCAGCAACACGCGCCGGTTCATGCCGTCCAGCAGCGCGGCGATTCCCAATTCAAAGAAGGTCGCCTGGTTGCCGAACATCTGATACCCCACCAACAACATCGCCACTGACAATATCGGCACCGAGTGCATCTGCGGGCTGAAAAACAATACCAGCGACGCCAGCCAACCCAGAATCAGGATCGGCGCGGTGAGATAGCAGCACAACACGAACAGCGCATCCACCTTTTCAGTGAGAGAGAGCGAGCGGGAGGCCAGCAGGGAAGGCCACAGCCGATGCAGGCAATCCGTATGTCCGGTGGCCCAGCGGGCAATTTGCGTTTCACGCGCCGGCCATGACTCCGGAACTTCCTCGTAGCATTCCGCCCGATTCACGTATGCCACCTTCCAACCATGCAGCACCAACCGGAACGTCAGATCGGTATCTTCGGTGAGCGATTCCGTGTTCCAGCCACCCACCGAAGCCAGTGCCGAACTCCGCACGCCACCCACCGTTCCTCCGAATTGAGGCGTCAATCCCAGGTTGTAACGCGCCTGCTGTCCAACCTGGTAGCCGGCCGCGCGTTCCAATCCGAGCAGTGCCGCCAGCAGCGTTTTGTCTGTGTTGTGCGGGACCACGCGTCCCATCACCGCGCCCACTTGCGGATCCGAGAACGGCGCCACCAACTGTTTGACCAGCGAGGGGCCGGGAAAATAATCGGCGTCAAACAGCAACAGAACTTCGCCGGTGGCCTGCCGCGTGGCCTCCTCTAAAGCCGCGGCCTTTCCGCCAGCTCCCTCGTGGCGATGGATGGCCTTAACCATTGAAAACCGAGCGGCATAATCGTCGATGATCGCGCCTGTCCGGTCCTCGGAATTGTCGTCGATCGCCAGTACCTCCAAGCGGGTTCGATCGTAGTCGCACTCCACCAGCGCCTGCAGAATATCCGCCGCTACAGCTTCTTCGTTATGCATGGGCACCAGGATGCTGGTATGGGGCAGCGAGAATCCGGTCAGTTCCATGAAGTCGCGCGGCCGGCGAAGCGCCAATCTGCAGAGCGCGAACAAATAATGACGAATGGCATAGAGCGTCAACACAACGATGGCCAGCCCTAAGAAAAATTTCGCTAACAACAGGACGATCATTTTCCCCTTCTTCCCCAAGCCCGGCTGGAAGCCCACTCCACCGCAATCGAATAGGAAACCACCAGGTATACCATGTCAGCCAGCAATCCCAACGCGAACCACGCCATAGGAACGAACAAAATACCGGAGTAGTGAATCAAACAGATGGAAAAGGCCAGGCGGACCGCGGACCACAGGAATCCGTAGAGCTGAGTCGCCAGCGCCCACGCGGCGCCGAACAGAGGATGAATCAGCACAAACATCGCGGCTGAGAACCAGGGCAGCAACAGCCAAACCAGCATCTCGCCCCGCATCCAGATCTGCGTAAACTCCACCGAACCAAACTGGCTGGATGGATGAAAAACCACCACTCCAGTGGCCACCAGCAGCAGAATCATCAGGAATATCACAAACCCCCGCGCTAACGGTACGCGCCGGTGTATTTGGAGGAGCACCAATATCCCAACCGCGAATAAGATCAGTAACTCAAAAGGGCTCCCGTCCAAACGGCTCGCGCTAACCACCACTGCCGGCGCCGGTTGGAAGCCAGGAAATAACGGCGTGGTTTCGACACCGATTACCGGCACGCCCGCCAACTCCACCATTGACCGGGTAAGCCAGTTGTGCCCGGCCACCAACCTGCCTTGCTCGGTTGCCACCAATACTGTCAGAACAATCGCAGTAACCGCCGCCAGAAAAATCCTGCCTGGAGTGATGCGAATCGAACGGATGCTGCGATGCGGATAGATAAACGGCCGCCGCATCGGTCCGTTGCGGCCAGCTGGAGATGTAGGATTTCGGACTATTCTGACAACCATTTGGACTAGGTCTCTGGCTAGGGAGACTTCTTGTATGGTAGTCGAGAATCAACAGTTGTGGCTGAGGGGTACGCCCAGTACCAGAGAGCAGTACTTGGCAGCGCGTCCGCTCCTATCTCTTGGAGCTGAAAGCCTGAGATTCAGAAGCTATCTTGAGGCTGAGGATTTCGCAGTCGGTTTTGGTAGTACGGGAGGTACCAGATTCGGAATTCAGAAAGCCCATGTTGACGTTCGGGATCCGAGTGGTAGCATTGGCCTTCACGATGGCGAACGCAGTCCCGTCGTTTTGATCCAGCACCACGCCGCTGGCGGCATAATGCTCGCACCGTATCTTCAGATCTCCAACATCTACCGGGCTGTCGTTGCGTACCGTGAAATTGGCGATCATTACCGTTCCGAACCCGCCCTTCTGCCAGGTGAAATCAACCAGCTTTGTTTCAGCCGCCGCGAACTCCTGGGGAAACCGCAAGGCCAACTGTTCAGCTGCGGATTGCGACGCGAGCGTCAGCTGTGAAGCCCCCTGATCGCTCGGAAATTGCCGTGTAACGGCGTCGAGTATGAGGTTGGCCTGCCGCAACTTTTCCATGCCCTCGCGTACCGACGCATTAGAGGCGGCGTCGATCAGGCTTTGCGCATTTGCCAGATTCGCTGCCTTGGTCAGATCCATGCGCATGTGCTCGGCCCGGCCTGCTTCGGGAGCCGAGGGTGGAATCGCTTTCAGGTGACGTAATCCATCTGTGATTGCATCGGAGGTTGCGTCCGGCCGCAGAGCCAGCTTCGCACTTTCGATATGCTGGGCAGGCGTCATGGCGTTGAACTTGGCCGTGGCCTCGCGCGCCGCCACCAGCCGCTTTTCTTCCGGAGTTAACTGCTTGCCAGACGTCCACCTGCTGACAATCGATACGGTAATGAGGCACAGCAACACTGCACCACCCACGGTGGCCACCATCCGATTCCTCAGAACGATCGGATGATATTTCTTGGCTGGCGGACGGCCACGCGGTCTTTCATTGTGGTCGAGATCGGTTTCGAGCGCCCTTTCCGTGAGGTCTGTCACGGTGGCCACTAAGCCTTCCAGCCGGCCAGCCTCGTCCAGAAGTTCCATGCTTCGGACGATTACCCGGTGTTCGCGCCCGTGATCCAGCAGAGTAAGGGTACCGGTGGGCAAATACGCCGATTCGTCCGGATGCAATAGAGCATCAGGCGCGATATGAAAAAGCGCGGAACAATGCTGGCCCAGCATTTGATCGGCGGATAAGCCAAACAGTTTTTCACCGCTCTTGTTGACGCCAACCAGAACTAGATTTCTGTCGTAAAAAAAGACAGCGTCAGAGATCTGATCGAAGATCGCCCGGAGGGTTTCAGGCCTTTGCCATCTTGCGTCGAAGTGGGCCACGGCAACAAATCGCGCAACAGCGCCTGTCGACTCTTATTATAGCTGAGGAATATCTACGCCAGCGCCACTTTCGGGACAGCTCCGAACCTTCGCTCGCGCGAATGGAATTCCGCAACGGCGCCGGCCAAATCCGCAGCTCGAAAATCCGGCCACATCACCGGGGTGAACACCAACTCGGCATAGGCCGCTTCCCACAGCAGGAAATCGCTGAGGCGCTGTTCACCGCCGGTGCGGATCAACAGGTCCACATCCGGACCGCCCAGGGCCGCCGATAATCGCTCCCGGGTGGCATGGCCATTCAGTTTCTTGGCAGCGGCCGCGATGGCTTCGCGCGACGAGTAGTCCACGGCCAGACGAAGATGCAGTTTGGTTCCCTCCGCGGTGGCCTGTTCGGTGGATTCGATGGCGGGCAACACCATGGCAGGCAACCGGTCGCGCCGGCCGATCACGGAGACGCGCACGCCATTCTCCACGCATCGGGCGCGCTCCCGCCGCAGGTATACGTGGAAGAGCTTCATCAGCGCCGACACTTCCGTGCGCGGACGCTGCCAGTTGTCGGAAGAAAACGCGTATACGGTAAGCGTGCGAATGCCGAGATCCGGCGCCGCTTCGACAGTCCGGCGCAGCGCCTCGGCCCCAGCAGTGTGCCCGGCCACGCGCGGAAGCCCGCGCGTCGTAGCCCAGCGGCCATTGCCGTCCATGATGATGGCCGCGTGCAATTTGTCGTCGCCTGACCGCATTAAAGCTCCCGCATTGTGTGAATCAGCGCTTCCATATGATTCAGATATTTCTCGAGCGCCTTGCGGCCGGCCTCGGTCAAGCGATACTCGGTCTTTGGCATTCGCCCTTCAAACGACTTGGTGCAAGCAATGTAATTGGCTTCCTCCAGCTTGCGCGCATGCACGCTCAAGTTTCCATCGGTGGTCTTGAGCAGCTTCTTTAATTCGTTGAAGGTCAGCGATTCGTTGGCCGCCAGGGCGCTCACTATACCCAGCCGCATGCGTTCGTGGATCAACCGGTCGAGATCCGGCACCGCGTTTGAGCCAGCCATCGCGCGCACACGGGCGTTGGCAGGTTTTTCCACGGGCGATTCCTTTCGAGCTGTGTTATTTTTAGCAGCCATTTTTAGCCACCGTACCTCCTGGCGATAATCGTTCCGAACACAAGGTGCAAGCCGCCGAATCCCGTCGCCAAAAAGGCCGTGCCCCAGGAGAGCGGACAAAACAGCGCCACCGCGCCCAGGAACATGAAGCACAACCCCATCACGGGCACCACGCGCACCGAGAAAGCTCCGCCGGTAACAACTCCAGTGCCGTATAGCAACAACCAAGTTCCCGGGATGGCCCCGGTGAGACCAGCGCGGTACAGAACCAGCGTCAACAGCGCACCCACCATCAGTGGCGGCGCGAAGCTGAGCACGAATTTTCGCGCTGGCGCCGACATCAGCGGCACTTGGGCGCGGTGCGCTTTGCGCCACATGGCCAGCGCGCCTAACGCGATTGCAAAAATACCCTCCAGAAGCCAGGTCGCAAGCCAGGCTTCCCGCGTGGATTGGCCGACGGCGATCACGCTAGCCGCGAGCGCACTCACGCCCATCGCGAACCCTCCCCACCCAGGGACGGCGGTAAACGACCCGGCACGTTCCATGGTCTCGCGGATGAACTTCAAATTGTCCATCGCGTGGCTCTGCAGCGACACCGGTTCCGGGTGCGCCGCTCGAATAGGCTGAACGGAGGCCATGCAGAGATTATACGAAATCGACTTTACGTTGTAAAGTGCTGGTTGGGTACTTACTACGCCTGAACACCGCAGGAACTCGTGTGGCGCAGGAGGTGGGCGTGCTTCGTGGGATCGCGATATATACTTCCCCTTGGGCCGTGAACAACGGCCTTGTTCCTGAAGTCTTTCCCCAAAGCCTGATCCCTCGTGGCAACCGTCCTGGCGCCACTCACGATCGCCAGAGCCAGAACGTGAAGATCGTTTGACACACACATACCGGTCTTCCGAAGGAGGTTCTCCTTCGCGTGGAGGGCTTTGTCACTGAAATTGAACCGCAACCTTCCAGCTCTCTCCAATTCCACTAGGTACAGGCGGACGTCTTGGATCATCACTAATTCGGATTTCAGTTTACCGGCTGCAACCAGCCTCGGGCGCCCGGTTCTACCCGCAAGCCACTTTCGTATCGCGCTCGGCCGCGCGAGAAAGACGCCGGCTACATTTGCATCAACGATAAGACACACGTTTAGACGTCCAAGAGGCGGTCAGATTCATTCAAGAAGAACTCGCGATAACCTTTCGGCGGATTCGTTATGCTTCCGTCTGCAGCCAGCTCAAGATGGTGGATCATCGCTCCTTGTTTTCTGCGCTCGAAGTACAGGAGAGACACGTCTGCCGGTCGCAATGTCTTCCGTCGCACTTCCATTCGAATCCGGTCGACGATGTAATCGCTATGAGTCTCGATAACGAAACGGCCGTTTTTGCGAACCTGACGAGCGAAATAACTCCCGAGCTCGGCTTGAGCACTTGGATGTAAATGAACCTCCGGCTGCTGAAGCAGGAACACGTCATTCACGCCCGAGCGCTCTATCGTATCTACCAGAATCGGAAGAACCTGGCTAACGCCATATCCGACGTCGACCAGATTGAAGCTGTTGCCGCCGCTCTCGACGCCAATCTGGAACGGGTCACTCTGCTTTTTCCCTTTTCGCACGACATCGATCTGGTCAAACAGGCCGGACTTCTTGCCGAATTTACTGAGGTTCGATCTCAAGTCCGTCCAGCTTTTCCCCGCCTGAGCGTCGGCCAACTCAGCCAATACCATTGGAACGTGAGATCCCTCAGGCGTTGGTGACATGCGCACCGGATCATAGGTTCTCCGCGGATGCGTGCGAATTGGAGCGAAGGCGTAAGGCGCTCGCCCAAATGCATTTTGGATGGACTCCATTGTGTCGTGAAGTTTCTTGAGCTCTGTGCCTGAGAGCACTGACCTTACTTCCTTCCAGTTAGGTTCGGTCATGCCCAAGTACTCGTCGTTGAACAGCCAAGACAGCGACAGCCGGAGACGTTCCTCCCTGAAGGTCCGTTCTTGATGCTTACTTCTCCAAGTCAAATGGGCGATACTAGAGTGACCTTCCGGTTCCACAACCAAACTTGACTCACCGGTGCACAGGGACCACTGTCTCAGGGCGGGCTGGCCGGCAATCGGTACGAATTTCGCCTCGATCCTGCCTTGACCTTCAACAACAAATGTTATCGAGAAAGACTCGGCTTGGCCGCCTCGGCGATAAGACGCAATCTGATCGTACGCCCCCAGCAGGAAGGGCGGGTCATTGAATGAGTTCTCGCTGGCGATGGCTAGGATAATCGAGTTCGCACTATTGCACAGAGCCAGGAAGGTCGACTTGCCAGAGCTGTTCTCGCCGACAAGCAGAGTCAGAGGACGGATAACGGCATCCTGCCTCGCGGAGAAACATCGGATCCCCTGAAATTGCAAACGAACGCTCATCGACAGTTTCCAGAATACCTTATGGGTGATCGCGGAACAGCTCCAGCTGATCATCCACCGGCCATTCCGGCATCTCCCTCGCGATCAGCCCATGCCGCTCCCGGATTTTCCGCACTCGCTCCTGAATCATCTCTGGATAATGTCCACGCAGATATGCGTTTTTCTCGTACCGCTCCCGATAGCGCCGCACCAGATGCGGAAAGTGCTGTTCGAGGAATGGAAAAAACACCTGTTGCGCGCACGGCTTCAGGAACAGCGGAGCGGCGCTGAAAAAGGACGCGCCATGCTGCGCGGCCACTTCACAGATTTTGTCCAGACTCTCCTCGCTGTCATTGATCAGCGGCATCACCGGATGCGCCAGCACCCCCACGGCCACGCCAGCGTCAGTGAGTTTCTTCACCGCGCCCAGACGCAGCGCCGGACGTGGCGCGCGCGGTTCCAACAATCGAGCCAACGCGTCGTCCAGAGTCGTAATCGTCAGGTTCACCCGCACAGCGTTGCGCCTGGAAATTTGCCCCAACAGCTCCGCGTCGCGCGCCACTAGATCCGATTTCGTGGTGATCCCAAAATCTAATCCGCGCTGGCCCGCCAATACTTCCAGCATCCGCCGCGTGATCCCGAACCGCCGTTCGGCCGGCTGATAAGGATCCGTCGCAGTCCCGATCCAGATGCATTCGCCTTGCTTCACTCGTTTCAGCTCGGCGCGGAACGCTGGCGCATGGAATTGCTTGGCGTAGATCTTGGTCTCGAACAGCTCCGGCTCGCGCAATTCCATGAATTCGTGCGCATACCGCGCGTAACAATACTTGCATCCGAATTCGCAGCCGCGATAAGGATTGATGGTCCACACGAAGCGCATCCGGGAGTTCGAATTCCTGCCGATGAAGCGCCGCGTTTCGAGTTCAAAGTACTGGATTCGCTGCTTCGCCTCCAGCACCTCGCTCCCAGCAGCCAGCCGCGCGATCCCCACTAGCTTGCCGGCTGGTTCATCATCGAAGAGCATAGGCGCCCGGCTTTATATTCGCCTTTTGTTCGCCTGTTTGTCAAGCCGGCTCCCATTGCCGGATTTACGATACATTATGGCGTTTTGTAGTCTTTACGACAGACGGCCAATGTGGGAACCTAAGCTCATGAACCTGGCTCATCGCGTCATGTGCAGTTCCAAGACCTGGAAAAACACGGTAGAGACTCATGTGATCCCGTGGGTTTTGGAAGGCCTCGAGCTGGGGCCAAATGTTCTAGAAATCGGGCCCGGACCGGGCATCACAACCGAGCTTCTTCACCCTCGCTTTGAACGCCTCACCTGCGTCGAAATCGACAGCGGATTCGCGCGTTCGCTCTCCAAACGTATGAGCGGCAAGAACGTAACCGTACTCCGCCAGGACGCGACAGCCATGTCGTTTCCCTCGGCCAGCTTCGATGGAGCGTTGAGCTTCACCATGCTTCACCACGTCCCCTCGGCGGCCTTGCAGGATCGTTTACTGTCGGAAGTGGCCCGGGTTCTGCGACCGGGCGGAATCTTCGCCGGTGTCGACAGCCTTTCGAGCCGAGGTTTTCGGCTGCTCCACCTGTTCGACACCATGGTGGTGGTTGACCCAGCCAGTTTCCCGAAACGCCTGGAAGCCGCTGGTTTTGTGGATGTTCAGGTGGATGTCAATCCTTACGCGTTCCGTTTCCGCGCGCGGCGGCCTTAGAAATTGTTTGTCCGGAATGTCACAATGTTCCCATCACGGAGTCTAACCGGGCGTGAGGTTGGGCATGTTGGGGTGGGCAATCGCATTCATACTGGCAGCGGTCCTGGTGGCTTTGATGGGACTGGGTGAGACCGCCAGCACTTTGACGGCGCTGACCAAAGTACTATTCTGGGTTTTCATCCTCGGATTTCTCGCCAGCCTGGCCATGCACTACAACAGCACCCGCGCCTAGCTGCTCCTCTACTCAACCCTCCTCCAAGAACGGTCCGGATCGAATCGCGTAATCGGCGCTGCCGCCTTTCCGGCCACGGGCGCAATATCCTTTTCATAGACCACGCCTACCTGGTTCACGATAAAGGTGTGAATCCCGGTCACCCCATATTCGGCCGGCCATGCCACCAAGCCGAATCCGCCCATCAGTTTATCTTTCACCACGTAATTGTGCGCGCCACCCTGCGCATCCGGACCTTGCGCTTTAAGAATCCTGAAGTAATATCCGTGATAGGCTTTCGCTTGTCCCTTCTGGGCGCCGTCCCACCCGGCGTGTGCGAATCCTTCTGGAACCAGCGCATCGCCCTCGCCGTCCCAATACAATCCGTCATGCTGGCCCGGCGTACTAATTAGGCGAGACGCGTACTCCAGCATGCCGTCCTTATCGCGATCCTCAGAAGCGTACTTCATCTGCGCGTCCACGTACCCGTGAGAAATCTCAATGGCGTCCAGTTCGTCTGTGCCGATGTGCCGCGCGCGCATTTCAATCCGAGTTTCCGAGGCATCAAAGCTCCATTTGCCGTTTTTGCGCACCAACGGGACTGGAAACGGCCAATCCTCATCGCCGATCGCGAGCGCCGCGCGATTCGGGTTCATTTTGGAAACTTCAATCCGGTGCTTCGCCCGCGCCATCCGTGCGAATTCGTCCTGCTCTCTACGGTCCTGCTCGGCGTCGCCGCACGTAAGAACGCCTTTCGCATTGGGACCCAAAATGGCGAAGAGCCGCGCGGAATCATGCTGATCTACCGCGTCAATTAGCGCTTGTGCCGCAGCCTCGGAGGAATCATAACGCTCCTGAGCGAATGAAAGCCCGGCGTCAAACATCGCCACCACTGCGAGAATGCTACAAAGTCGTCCGATCATTGCTATCGCCTCCCTCCGCCACCGTGGAATCCACCGCCGCCGCCAAACCCTCCACCTCCGAATCCGCGTCCCCCGCCCATACTCGAGAAGCCGCGGTCGCTCTCCATACGTGTACTCCCGCCGTTGTGATAGCCGCCGAAAACGCTGTGGTTACCCGTGTAGCCGCGGTTCTCAAAGCCCCGATCACCGAAGTGCTGCTGCGGCCGAGCCTCACTGCGGCCAGCCCCCTCAGTCCGGCCGCCGGATCGGCCTTCGCCGCCCTCACTGCGGGCATATCGATTGGCCACCTCGCGATTGCCATACGGCACGCCCAGGCGGTGTGCTGGATCATGCGCCCACACTCCCCCACCCCGCCCTATTCCGTAGTAATTTCGAAACCCGAAACGATTGAAGAAAGAACCGTCGATGAAGATACCCCCTCCCCACCAGTTAGGGGACCATCCCCAGCCTCCCCATCCCCAGCCACCCCATCCGCCAAAATAGAGACCCAGATCTATGCCGGGAAAAAATGAAAACCCCACACCGATGCCCGGATAAACCCAGGGTGGGTAAATGCCCCACACGGGTGGCCCCCACACGTATAAGGGGTTGTAGTAAGGCACGTACCAGATTTCCGGATTGGCCGGCTGGATTTCGATGGCCGACTGCCCGTTCTGGTCTTTCGTGGTGACGTTCAGCTGCGGTGTCGAATGTAGCGTTCCTTTTTGCATCGCTTGCGACCGCATCCGCTGCACCGCCTGCATAACGTCGGCTTGATTGGCCAAAAATGCGTTGCCAAGCTGCGTGGTCCAACTGACGTTCTGGCTAAGACGGTCCAGCACATCCGGGAAGGCCACCAAACCTTGCACGCTGGGATCCCAGTTCTCCTTTTTGGCTTCGTCCATCAGCTTCTTGGGCTTCCATTTGGGATGATCCTTCACCCATTGTTCGGCTTCCACAATTTCCAACGGGTAGGTGGAAGCCGCCAATAGTTGTCCCAACACTGGATCTGGATAGAGAGCGATCGGCGCAACCAGATCGTCAAGTTGCTGCGGGGTCAATGGCGCTCCCGGCGGCGCGGCCTCGGGAGGCGCGCCCTGCGGAGGAGGATTCTGCGCGGTCCCCACTGCAAGAACTAACCAGGCAACCAGGATCGCCTTGCCATAACGACGGGATTCAATGGGCATCTCACAAGTTTAGATGCATTCGAGAGCCTCGAGTTGCGAGCGTTACAGAATGATTCGACTATCCCCTTCACGCCGCGTCACGCGTTCCCGGTCCAGGAACTCCAACAGTGGGATAGCATACTTTCGCGAGATCCCAGTCCAATCCTTGAATTCGGGCACCGCGAACTTCTGACCCTTTTTCGGAGCCAGCAATTGCCGAAGCGATTGCAGGGCTGAGGGATGAAACACCAGCTCATCGCTGATTCGGACCAGCCTTTTATCCCGTAGCAGCAACTGCAATATACTGCGCGCCCGGCTCGCTTCCACTCCCGACTTCGCCAGAACTTCTTGCACGGACGGGACGGCCAGTCCCGCTGCGCGAAAAGCGCTCTCGATTTTGGCGGAAGCCTCTTCTTCATCCTGCTTGAGCGCAATCTTGTGCGAGGCTAGCCGCACGGTTTCTCCATCCGCCGCGAGAGTCTTCGAAAGGGCAAGTATCGCGTCCAGCAACCCGGCGGGCGCACCGGGAAGCTGTTTGCCGCGCAGTTCTTCTTTCGAAAGGCCGGATACCAGCGGATTGCGCCGATGAAACTGCTTGAGCGTCTCATGCATTTCTTCCAGTTGTTTGGCAACCCATCCCGGATCCAGTGCCCTGAACTGCGGCGAACCGAGCGTCATCAACCGCGCATCGCGAGCGGCCTTTTGGATATCGGCTTCCACCATTCCCGTGCGCGCCACCAGCTCCGGCATGCCCATTCCATACCGCGACTCCCGGACCAGCAACTCAATCCGCTCGGCCGCGGAATCTGTTTCGAGAATCCGCAAGCGTTCCAGCGGCGCTCGGCGCGGCGCCGCGATGTCCAGAACAACTCCACCTCCAATGGTCACCACTGGCGAGAACATGCGCACGATGAAGCGATCCCCAGGGAGCAACAGCAACGGTTCCTTCAGAATAAAACGCACGTAGTCGCGCGTTCCTGGCCGCACTGGATCAGTTCCCCTAAGCCGCCGAACCTCGGCTTCCACTTCCGCTGTCCCCGCGTGAAAATGCACTGGCGCGCGATGCTTCAGCGGCTTGGCGGAAGCCAAAAGCTCAAACGAGCAATCAATTTGACGCGTGGGCTGGAAGCGCCCAGCTTCCGCCAACAGCATGCCGCGCCCCAATTCAGAAGTTTCCACCCCGGCGAGATTCAATGCTGTTCTTTGTCCGGCCGTAGCCAGGACGGCGCTCGATCCATGCACTTGAATCCCGCGCACCCGGATGCGCCGTCCCGCCGGATGCAGATCCACTTCCTGTTCCACTCGCACCGTTCCCGAAACCAGCGTCCCTGTTACCACGGTTCCAAAACCGCGCATGGAGAAAGCGCGGTCGATGGGCAAGCGAAAATATTGGGAGGAGTCTTTTTCGCGAATCGACGTGGCGACCCTTTCGATTTCCAAGCGAAGTTCATCCAGCCCTGAGCCCGTTGTGGAGCTGACGGCCACCACCGGAGCGCCCTCTAAGAATGACCCGCGGACGAATTCATCCGCCTCCAGGCGCACCAGCTCGATAAAGTCTTGGTCGGCAAGGTCCGATTTAGTAAGTACGATGATGCCATTCCGAATGCCCAGCAGCCGGCAGATGTCGAAATGCTCTCGAGTCTGCGGCTTGATGGATTCATCCGCAGCTATAACAAAGAGAACGAGATCGATGCCGCCCACCCCCGCAAGCATATTTTTGATGAACCTTTCGTGGCCGGGGACGTCTACAAAAGCGAGGCGCATGTTCTCTGAGATCTTCAGGTGCGCGAATCCCAGATCAATGGAAATCCCACGCTGCTTTTCTTCCTTAAGCCGGTCCGTGTCGATGCCTGTAAGCGCTCGCACTAAAGCAGTCTTGCCGTGGTCAATGTGGCCGGCAGTGCCGATAATGATGTTCTTCATCTCGACGCTCTTCATCCTAGCGCCTCTTTGCGCACAGAGCGAGGACGTTCCCGTTTTCAAAGCGGGCGTGGCGGATGTTCGCGTAGACGTTCTGGTCACTGAAAACAAAAATCTAGTCAAGGGATTGGTCAAGGACGATTTTGTAGTCACCGATGACGGCCAGCCTCAGTCCTTAGTTTCCTTCAGCAACGGAGACGAACCGTTGAATCTCATCCTGCTGCTGGATATCAGCGGCAGCATGCAGAAGCACATCGAATTGATATCGCAAACAGCGCGCGATGCTCTGGCGCATCTGCGTCCGGGCGATCGCGTGGCCATCATGGTATTCGCCCAGCGCAGCGAGGTGCATCAAGAGTTCAGCGACAATCTGGCGGAAACAGCGCGCCAGATTTCGAAAGCCGTCCAGGATCACGACGTCGGCAACACCACCCAAATCAACGCCGCCGTGGTGGATGCGGCCCACTATATGCAGGCCAACGCCGGCCCAGGCGGCAGCCGCGCGATTCTGATCCTCACCGACAATCTCAGCACGAGCTTTCAACTGACGGACGGTCAGGTGATCCGTGAACTCAACAAAGCCGACACGGTATTCAACGCCATCGTAACCGGACACGCCATTGAGCCCCGTCCCCCCACGCCCAGCATGTATCCGAACCCTAATTTAACTCCCGCCAACGTAATGCACCTATCAGACGATACGGGCGGCGAATGGGTGAAGGCCGAGAATGCCGGTCAATCCTTCACCGAAATGATCGAGCGCATTCGCAGCCGCTACATGCTGGCCTACCACGAACCCCCGTCCACGCCCGGGACCTTCCGCCACGTAGGCATAGCTCTGACCGAGAGCGCCCGAAAAAAGTACCCGTTGGCCGAATTGCGGGCGCGCACGGGGTACTACGCGGAATAGCGGTTCCTCGGTTCTTCAGTTCTTCGGTTCCTCAGTTCGTGCGCCCGTTGCTGCCTCCTGCTTTCTGCCTCCTGCCTCCTGCCTCCCGCCGCCCGCCTCCTGTATCCTGAAAATCATGTCCACCGACCGATTCGCCGAAGTCCGCCGCCGTCACGCCAATGCCGACGCGGGCGGAGGCGAAGAGCGCACCCAGCGGCAGCATCAGGAGGGCAAGCTTTTGGCCCGCGAGCGCATCCACCTGCTGCTGGATGAAGGCACTTTCGAAGAAATGGACAAGCTGGTCCGCCATCGTTCGCGCGAGTTCGGCATGGATGAACAGGTGATCGACGGCGACGGCTTCATCACCGGCTACGGCCGCATCCACGGGCGCCTGGCCTACGTCTTCGCACAGGATTTTACCGTTTTTGGCGGCTCACTGTCGGAAGCCAACGCGCAAAAAATCTGCAAGATCATGGACCTCGCGCTCAAAACCGGCGCGCCCGTGATCGGCCTGAACGATTCGGGCGGCGCGCGCATCCAGGAAGGCGTACTCTCGCTTGCCGGCTACGCCGATATCTTCCTGCGCAACACGCTCTCAAGCGGCGTGATCCCGCAAATCTCCGCCATCATGGGCCCCTGTGCCGGCGGGGCCGTCTACTCGCCCGCACTTACCGATTTCGTATTCATGGTGGGCCACACCAGCCACATGTTCGTCACTGGTCCGGATGTAATCAAGACCGTCACTCACGAAGATGTCACCAAAGAGAAACTGGGTGGCGCCGAAACCCACAATTCAATCAGCGGCGTCGCGCATTTCATGGCCCCCGACGATTCCGAGTGTCTGCGAATGATCCGCGAACTCGTTTCCTATTTGCCCCAGAACAATCGCGACGATGCTCCTGTGCGAACTTCGAGCGACCCCATTGACCGCGTGGACCCGTCGCTTGACACCGTTGTCCCTGCCGAATCCAATCTCCCCTACGATATCAAGGACATCATTCATCGCGTGGTGGATGACGGCGAGTTTTTCGAAATCCACGAGCACTGGGCGCGCAACATCGTAGTCGGCTTCGCGCGCATGGATGGGCGCAGCATCGGCATCGTCGCCAATCAACCGGCCTTCCTGGCAGGATGCCTGGATATCAATTCGTCGGTGAAAGGCGCGCGCTTCGTGCGTTTCTGCGATGCCTTCAATATCCCGATCCTGACTTTCGAGGACGTTCCCGGCTTTCTTCCGGGAACCGATCAGGAGTTCGGCGGCATTATCCGCCACGGCGCGAAACTCTTATACGCATACGCCGAAGCAACCGTCCCGAAAATTACCGTGATCACGCGCAAAGCCTACGGCGGCGCGTACTGCGTCATGGGTTCCAAACACCTGCGCACGGATGTGAACTTTGCCTACCCGACCGCCGAAATCGCAGTAATGGGAGCCGAAGGCGCCGTAAATATCGTGTACCGCCGCGAGTTGGCCGCGGCCGAAGATAAAGCCGCCGCGCGGAAACAAAAGATAGAAGAGTTCCAGGAACGCTTCGCCAATCCCTTCGTAGCCGCCGAGCGTGGCTTCATCGACGACGTCATCGAACCGCGCGAGACACGCCCCAAAGTAATCCGCGCACTCCGGATGCTAGCCACAAAAGTAGACACCATGCCTCGCAAAAAGCACGGGAACATTCCGTTATAAACTGCGCCGAGCTTGTCCGCAAGCTCTTTGCCGGACCATATTAATACTGTGCCCGCAACCCTAGCCGGTGTCTTTGAGACATTGAAAGAGCACGAGGCGGAACTCCAGAGGCTCGGAATTCTACACGCAGCCGTCTTCGGATCGGTGGCGCGTGGAGAAGCACACTTCAAGAGCGACATAGACGTCTTGATCGACCTCGACCCCGAAAAGGCTATTGGAGTTTTCTAATACACCCGGCTTAAGCTAGACATCAACGAGCTGCTTGGGGGCAGCGGGGATGTCGTCAATCGCAGGAATCTCAAGCCAATCCTGCACGACAATATTGTGCGCGAATCGGTCAATGTCTTCTATTGGACGGGCAGCAAAACCGAATTGCTGGAAACTCCGGAGAGCGTAATAACGACGGCCTGATTGCCCGCCTTCAGTCCCGCTGGAACCTCGGCATTGATTTGGTAAAGACCCACAAAACCGGGCGCCAGCCCGCTGAAACTGACAACCGCCTTGGTTCCACCTATAGTGACCGTCGGGGTTGCCGTAGTTTCTTGTCCATTACCGGCCGCGCCATCCGCCGGCGGCGAGGACACGGCGCCGAGTCCCGTGCAATAAATCAGCACCGTCTCTCCTCCTTTTGCCGGATTAGCCGTATTCGCCAACTGAAAATTGGCATGCAGGATGGCTCCGAACGTGTCTCCTCCCACGCTGTAGTTGAAGATGCCGGGTTGAGCGCTCAAAACGGGCACAGCAATGGTCGTGCTGGTGGCTCCGTTACTCGAGACCGCGACGGTAGCAGTGGGTTGGCCCGCTACCTCCCACGGAACCTGGAAATTGAATTGTTGCTGGCCGTTGACGTTATCGACAGCGAACAACGCAACGGGGGAACGGTTGATTATCACCGAGTCATTAAGGAATGTCGTCGGGAGCGGGAACGAAGTAAGGTTCACGCCAGTGCTGGAAGTGAGATTGGACCCGAAGATGGTGGCAACCTCGCCGGGGACTATTCCGCCGCCGACGAAACTTGCGCCATTCACCACTCCGCCTGTACTGATTTCAGGTCCGGCCCCGGCGGCGGTTACTTTAATGTTGACCACCGAATATTCGGTATTGTCGTCGGCGGAACCCAAGGCGACCGATGCTTGCGCAGAGCCAGCTGCGACCGCCATGCCGCTGACGGTAATCGTAATGGTAGCCCCGGGCGCAAGCGAGGAAGTGGAACAACTCGCCGAAGTGGGCGGCGAGGGCAGGCTGGCGCAAGATCCGCTTGAAATGGAAATTCCCGTGATTTGAACGGCGCTGCCGAAGAAACCTGCGTTCAGCGTGAGGTTGGTGGCGGAAGCGCTGCCGATGTTCTTGGCGATGAAGGTATAAGTGAAGCTCGAACCTGGCGTAAGGACGCTGGGGGAAGCGGAGCCGGTGAAGACCAGGGTTTCGGGCGGTGCCACCAGAAACACGGCGCCATTTCTGCCGGTCAGTGAGTAGGATCCGTTCGCTCCGGGCAGCAACTGAGTGGTGCCTCCCAGCGCAACCGAGCCATCAGGAGCGACGGCGACCGCCGTATAAGTCGTAGCGTACGGGTAAGGCGTGAACGTGCGGATTACGGTTTGGAAGAGCGGATCCAGTTCCACGTATAGGCCGCCCAGGAAGTTTATCGTATTGTTCAGGCCAAGAAACGGGCCGTTCTGCACTCCTCCAGCCATTCCAATGACACCCGGCGCCCGGACCACGACCGCGTTCCCCTGGGACGTGCCTGTCGATCCTCCTAGATAGGAGCATGCCAGTATGGCGCTGGCCGAATTGTTCAGAGCTGCCAGGAATGCGGTATCGGCCCCACTGAGAAGCCCTGGTCCGACAACTCCCGCCGTTACGGGCAGATCCGGCGAGTCGCTGGTTCCAACTATATAGATGTTGCCGGCCGTGTCCAGAGTGATTCCGCTTATCACATCCGTTACCGAGCCTCCGAAATAAGTGGAGAAGACAAAGTTCGTGCCGGCGGGGTTTATTTTGGAAACAAATCCATTCGAACAGGTATTGCATAAACCCCCGCCGCGCTGGGGTTGAACCACCTTGCCGACGATGGGAAAGTCTTCAATAGTGCCGGTTCCTACGTCTCCGGCCACGTATGCGTTGCCGGCGCTGTCAACTGCAATAGCTGTACCTTCTGAGGCGTCAGCCCCTCCGAAAGCGGCCACGTAGTCGAAGGGGCCGCCGACGGAACTCAACTTCGCCACCCAGACCGCGGCCCACACCTCTGGCAGGTTTCCCAGCATCGTTACTTCTGGACCACGGTTGATTGCGCCAGGGGTGACCGGGAAGTTCTGTGAGGTGGTGGTTCCGGTTGCGTATGCCGATCCGGCTGCGTCCACGCTGACGGCGAAGGCCTGGTCCGAGCTGCTTCCACCTAGAAACGTGCTGTAGACAAGGCTCGCGCCCGTTGGGCCGAGTTTCAGCAGGAACGCATCGGTGGGTGCGGCGGCAATATTAACCGTCGTGGTTTTGTTTCCGAAAGAGCCCTGGGCGGCGTTGACCGTTGGAAAGTTGGTAGAGGTACTAGTTCCTACGATATAGGCATTTCCCGCACTGTCGACCTGGATGCCAGTGGGGTAGTCCTTGGAATTTCCTCCAATGACTGTAGAGTAATACGTGGTGGCGAGGTCGGGACTGAGCTTATTGACGAAGACATGATAAAAGTTTTTGCCCGGGGTGCCTAGTGTATTGGTCGCCGGGAAGTTGGGAGAGATGGTATAGCCGGCGACATAGACATTGCCGGCGCTGTCCCTAGCGACACCGCTCAGCTCTTCGTCGACGGAGGCAAAGATGTACCCGATTATCAACGGGTCAATGACGAGCGCCTGAGAGTGGTCGTATGCGTCGAGGTTAAAGTGGATGACATTTCCTTTGCCGAGCAGCATGCGGCCGCCAACATCTTGGCGCCGGCCCGAATCGGAATCCTGGTAAATGCGCGGCCGGGGCTGGCGGATCTCGCCTGACGCTGTTTGGAGAATGATACCTCCGTCACCATCGGATTGGACGGACTGCGCGCCCTCGAAGCGCACTCCGATCGCTGAGGGATTGGCTCCGGGCGCGACTACGAAATCGTACTCCAGGCGATTGCTCGCCTCCCGCTTGAATACCAGATCGATGCCCGGGTAGACTTCAGCATAACGGACGCGCCCGGACTGCGCGATGCCGCGGCGCCATTCCGCCGGGTTGTTGCCGATGAAGTAACTGCTGGTTCCCTGCTGCGGATCGAGAGCTTCCACCCGCTTGGCGCGGCGCGAACCCGCCAGTCGCATTCGCAGCTCAGAGGACGGCAGCCGGAGTACCGCGCCCTCGTCCCGAAGCAGCAGCGTGTAACCTTTTCCCCGGGCGAGAAAGCGCACTCCAGGTTCGGCTTGGCCTTCATTGGCCTCAAACACAAGCGGCAACTGCAGGCCCCGCAAAGCTGGATCGGGTTTCGGATCCGCCAGCACAATCACACCAGCCATGCTGATGGCGAACAAGACGCCGCTGGAAGACCGATTCTTCATTGGACACTCTCCTTGGTCCCGATTCCTTGGATCTCCGCCAGCGTACGGCCATCTGGCATGCCGACGCCACGCGTTAACCGCTTCCCGGGCTTATGTGACCGGCAGTAAAACCGAATTGCTGGAAGCTCCAGAGAGCGTGACTACGACAGGTTGATTCCCCGAGGCCGCGCTAGCTGGAACCTCGGCGTTGATTTGATAGAGGCCCACAAAACCGGGCGCCAAGCCACTGAAACTGACGATCGCTTTGCTTCCGCCGATCGTGACCGTCGGGGTTGCAGTAGTTTCTTGTCCATTGCCAGCCGCGCCGTCCGCTGGCGGCGAAGACACCGCGCCGAGTCCCGTGCAATAAATCAGCACGATCTCTTGTGGTTTTGCCGGATTCGCCGTATTAGCCAACTGAAAATTGGCATGCAGGATGGCTCCGAACGTGTCCCCACCCGCGCTGTAGTTGAAGATGCCGGGCTGCGCCGCAAGCACGGGAACCGCCAGGGAAGTGCTGGTGACATTGTTGTTCTCAATCGTGATATTGGCCATCGGTCCGCTGCCTGCTTCCCACGGAACCTGGAAATTAATCTGCTGCTGGCCATTGACGTTGTCCACGGCGAACAGAGCGGCGGCATGCGTGTTCACCATAAGCGAATCCGTCAGGAAAGTATTCGGAAGCGGCAATCCGGAAGTCAGGTTGATGCCGGTGCTCGAAGTAAGATTTGTTCCGAACAGAGTAGCGATCTCGCCGGGAACTACGCCGCCTCCAACAAAACTCGCGCCATTCACCACCGCGTTTATGGTGGGCCCAACCTGAAGAGGCGCGCCAGTCCAAATCCACGTGTCGGATGCGAGAGGCAATCCTGAGGTGTTGAGCTGGCCCCCGAACAGGACGATTTGACTGTGTGTGGAATCGTATGACATAGCATACTCTTCTCTCGCCGGTGGGCTGGTTTGTGGGGAGTCCTGGGTCCAGTTCGAACCATCCCATATCCAGGTATCATTGGTCATATCAAAGACGCCGCTGGCTCCCACTCCTCCGAACAGTACAACTTGCCCATGCGTGGCATCGAAGGCCATGACGAACGAGTCCCGTGGCGACGGCGCGTTGTGGGGAGATGCCTGCGTCCAGTTGGAGCCGTCCCACACCCAGGTGTCATTCAGAACCACAGACATGATTTGATCGCCGAATCCGCTGCATCCTACTCCCCCAAACACAACCACTTGGCCGTGAGCAGAATCATAAGCCATGCCGTGACCGGCTCGCGCGGGGGGACTGGTTTGTGGAGTCGCCTGGGACCATTCGGCGCCGTCCCAGAGCCAGGTGTCCCCGAAAGCGAGACATTCGTTGAACTCGACCGGGCCCTCTCCCCCGAACAAGACAACTTGATTGTGGGCTGAGTCGTAGGCCATGGTGTGGCCGTATCGCTCAGACGGGCCGAGCGATGAAACTTGCTCAATCCAGTTGGAGCCGTTCCATACCCAAGTGTCCCTTGCAAGGCCCACGTTGCTGTTGACTACTCCCCCGAACAACACCAACTGGCTGAGCCCGGAAGCATACGCCATGGCGTGGGAGGATCGCGGGGCCGGAGCGGCTTGCGGAGTGGCCTCGCTCCAGTCGGAGCCGTTCCACAACCAAGTGTCATTCAGGTAGGGAAAAAGCCCCCCCATCGTTACTTGGCCGATGCCATTTCCCCCAAACATGACAGTTTGGCTATGCATGGAATCGTAAGCCATGGCGCCACCGTACCGGGCCGGCGGAATAGTTTGCGGCGATTCAGCCGTCCAGTTCGCCGGGGCTTGACCCACAACCGGCAGACATAACAACGCCAATCCGGTGATGACGAGCCATTTCGTTATTTTCAAGGGATTATCTCCGTCGATCAGTGTAACGCTATCAGAAATTCTTGCTGCGCGCTACAAACTGCGGACGCCCATGGCCGTAATATCGTCCACCCGCATGGCTTCCTTCACCACAAACGGCTCCCCATACTTCACGCCGATCAAATTGCCGTAGAACCGCGCAATAGCGCCCAGCCGCTCCCGGATTTCCTGGCGCTGCGGAAAAAGATCCGCGCCCTGCGGCTGCTCTCCATATTGCGAATCATAGGCGAACAACGCAGCCATGCGCCGCTCGAATTGAGCGGAAATATCCACCACGAACGATGGCGTCACATTCGCATAAAGTGACGAATAAAGAATCTTCGCCGGACGGTGCGGTTCGCTATCCTCGTCCAATTTTCTCAATCCAGCCAAAAAACACGCTTCGAACCCAATCTCGGACGCGCGGTAATGATCCGGATGCCGCGCCTCCCAATAAGGCAGGATCACCACGCGCGGCCGCAATGCGCGGATCTCGGCCGCCATGCTCATCCGGACACTCACGGTATTCTCGAGCCGCGCGTCGGGTAGACGCATGTTGCCGCGCCAGGCCAGCAGCATCTCTCGCCCAGCCGCATCGGATTCGGTCAGCCGGATTTCGGGGGTTCCCCGGCTGCCCATGTCGCCCGCGGTGAGATCCAGCACGCCCGTGCGGTAGCCCGTCTCCGCCATGCGGATCAGCGTGCCGCCGCAGGTCTGCTCCACGTCATCGGGATGCGCGGCGATAGCCAGAATGTCCAGCGGCTTCTCGATGCCGGCGGAAGCCAGGTTCACCTGCTGAAACATTTCAGGACCATTGCTGGTAGCGCGGCTGCCGGGGCGCCATCAGCACAACCAGACCCATGCCGGCCAGGAATCCACCAATGTGCGCGAACCAAGCCACATCGCCGCTGGATGCATTCGAATATCCCACCGAGCCAACGCCGCTGAAGAATTGAATGGCGAACCAATACAGCAATAGAAATGCAGCCGGGATATCGAGCGTTGTGATAAAGAAAATGATGATGACCAGGGTCACGATGCGGGCTCGCGGAAACTTGATCAGATAGGCGCCCATCACTCCGGCGATGGCGCCGCTAGCTCCCACGGTGGGAATCGGCGAATTCGCGTTCACGATAATGTGGACAATCCCCGCCGCGATTCCGCAGGCGAGATAGAAGACCAGGAATTTCGCGTGGCCCAGAAGGTCTTCAATGCCCCTTCCGAAGATCCACAGGAACCACATGTTCCCCAGGATGTGCAGAAATCCGCCGTGGATGAACATGGAAGTGATTACTGTGACGGGGCGCAGTTGGTCGGGAACAATGCCATAAGCCAGGATGAAGTGATTCATTTGCCGGCTATTCAGACCCAGGCTGAGCTCGTACAGGAACACCAGCACGTTGGCGACGATCAGCAAGAGCGTCACCGTGGAGGGTGTATAGTGGCGCTCGGAGGATCTTAACGGAATCATGGCCGCATCCTCCTAGCGGTACTGCTCGTAGTCGCGATGCGAACGCCGCTCGCCTCGAAACATCAGCGCGCGCGCCTCTTCAACGGTCGCAATGCGGCCACGGGCGCCCAGCGCGGTGCAATTCAGAGCCGCCATCGCATTTGAGAACTCCAGCGCTTCCCGCAGGGGCATGTTCTGCAAAACAGCATAACAAAACGCGCCGTGAAAAACGTCGCCCGCGCCGGTGGTATCCGCGCAGTTCACCACGAACGCCGGTGAATAAATGAACCGGCCGTGCATCCGTGCCAGCGCACCCAGCGCACCCAGCGTCATCGCTGCAACCGGGATATGATACTCCTCCTGGATCATTTCGAGCGCGCGGAACGGATCGCGTTCATGCGTCCATTGCACCGGAAACTCGGAGCTGGCCACCAAATAATCCACATGCGGCAGCACCCGGTCGAACCCGTGATAAATGGTATCCACGTCCACCGTAACCGGGATGTAGTTCTGATGTGCAATCTCTGCCGCGCGAGCCACGGCGGGAGTATCGTGCGCGTCGATATGCAGCATGCGCGCGCTGGCAATCTTCTCCGGAGTGATGCTCTCCGGCTCCAGCCGCAAGCATTCGTCGCGCTGCCATAGAACGGTCCGCTCGCCGGTAGTTTGATCGATCAGAATATAGGCGGTCTGGTTCGCGCAATTCTTCCGGATTTCGAGATCATCCAAATTGATGCCACTCTCGCGCAAGCTCGCGAGCTGTATCCGGCCGCGAAGATCGTCCCCCACCGTCCCGATGTATTTCGTCCTCAGCCCCAGCTTCGCGCAAGTCACCATGGCGCTGGCCACCTGCCCGCCCGGGCTTAGGATCTCGCGTTCGAACGCCACCTTCCCGGCGTATGCGGGAAAGTGAGAAAGCAGGATCAGAGTATCGGTGGCGTTCAGCCCGACCCCGACCACGTCAAATTCAGTCACAAGCTAATAGCATACTGGGACTCGCACACCTACTGTCTTCCCAGTACCTTTTACTAAGGGTGCTAAGCACTTTCCCCGCTGGCGCAAAACACCGTGCCCGCTTACGATTCAACTAGAGGGAAAAATCCATGCGTTCGCTTGCTCCCATTGCTTTACTCGGAAGCTTCGTACTGCTCACCACCGCGCAGGCGCAAAGCCTCGCCGAACATGCCGCAGCCGCCTCGGGCGCCACTATCGGAACCGCCGCCGGCAAACCCCTGAGCAACGCCATCACCAAGATTTTCGGCCAAACGGACACCGCTACCAAGAAAGCAGCTACGCCAACGGTTACCAAAACGCCGGCCAAGCCGGAGCCGGAGGCTGCGCCTCTGATCCCGGCTGCCCCTCAGAGCGGCGGCAGCGGCGAGTTGCCATCCATCGGGGGTGGCTCAGCGCCTTCGCGACACGGCGGATTCGTCCCACGCCGCGCAGATACCGAACTCGCCGCCATCAATCCGCCTGAGCCAGTGCCCGCCTATCAGGAGCCTCCGCGGAAGGAACCCACGGCCGAGGATTTTGCCATTATCCAAGTGGGTGCATCCGAAGAGTGGGTGATCGCCGTGCTTGGCCAGCCCGAATCCAAAGTCACTATTCCCGACGATGGACACCTGGTGCTGATCTGCCAGTACTGGTCCAACGGAAAGCAGCTCGGAACGGTTCGCTTGGACAACGGCCAGGTAGTGAATATCGAATCCCGCGCCCGGAATTAAGGGCCGGAATCAGGACCGGGATCCCGTATCCCTCAGCGTCAGAACCACGCTCCCCACCACCAGCCCCGCGCCCAGCAAAGTCCGCGGCGTAATTTCTTCCGATGCCACAAAATAGCCCAGCGCAACTGCCACAATGGGATTCACGAAAGCATGACTCGCTACGCGGCTCGCCGACATCCGCGCGAGCAGCCAAACAAACGCCGTATACCCGACCAGCGATCCCGCCACGATCAGGTATACCAGAGCAAACACAGCCTTGGCGGGAATCGCAGGAAATGGACGCAGCTCTCCGGAAGCGAGCGACAGCATCAGCAGCATCCCTCCGCCCAGCATCATCTCCGCTCCCGCCGTCACGAGGCGCGACTTAGGCAGCGGTAGCGATCGCGTCAACACGGCGCCCAAAGACCAGCTCGCCGATCCGGCCAGAATCACCAGGCACGGAAACGCTCCGAAGCCACCCAAACTCGAGTGCCCACCATGGAACATCGTTAGAGCTACGCCACAAATCCCCACTGTCACGGCCAGAAGCACGCTCCAGCGAAATCTCTGTTGGCGCAGCACAAAAACTTCTAGCAGCACCGTCATCAGCGGCAGCGTACTTTCCAGCACCGCAGTGATCCCGGACGGCACATATTGCTCGCCCCAAAACAGCGCCCCATAAGTTAAAGAAAACATCAGCGTGCCGATGATCCCCAAGCTTCGCCACTCACGCCACGACGGCCAGCCCATCCCTCGCATGAGCGCGAATACGAACAAGACCGTACCCGCCACAAAAAATCTCACTCCCGCACAAAACCACGGCGGAGCCACCAGGACCGCCGTCCGTATGGCCAAAAACGTAGATCCCCAAATCACATAAATTGCGAAGAACGCCAGAATCGTCTGAATGTGGAGTCGGTTCCAGATCGGCTTTCGGGCCGGAGTTTGTGCCGTAATATTACTAACCTCCAAAGTGGTCATCAGTGGTTATAACTCTACCACAACAGCATATAACCTGTAAAATGGATATTGAAGGTTACTGTGAAAGGTCCTAAGCCCTTCGAACTCGTTGCCGGCCACGTTGCACTCGACCTGGTCAACACTCTCGACAACCGTTTTTCCCAGACCGGCCCCGAAGAACTGCTGGCCGGCTACGGCGATCTCCTCAGATTCGCCTCCCAGTCGGGATTACTGACCCAGCACCAAGCGAATAAGCTCAAGCGCCTCGCCTCCGAAGCCGAGCGCGCCAAGGTACTTCGTGGGGTGAAAGAACTGCGCGAAGCTCTGGCCGCAATCGCCTATGCCCAACTTGACGGAAAGCGTTTACCAGCTTCAGCTCTAGTCACCCTGGAAGACCACTTCAAGCAAGCCAGTTTTCACCGGCACCTCAGCGCGGGCCAACTTCGACCCGTCTGGAGCTGGCGCGGCCTGGAATGCCAGGTGGTGGCACCCCTGTGGCTGCTCGCGCAGGCTACGGAAGATTTCCTGCTCTCAGAGCAATCCTCCCAACTCCGCTGCTGCGCCAGCGAGACCTGCCGCTGGCTCTTCCTCGACGCCAGCAAGAACCAGACCCGCCGCTGGTGCGACATGAAAGTCTGCGGCAACCGGATGAAAGCCAGACGATTCTACGCCCGCAAAGCGGACGAGTGAACTCGCTGCGCCGTCCCCAGCCCCTAGCCCCCAATCCCTAGCCCCCAATCCCTAGCACCCAATCCCTAGCCCCAAAT